>JBDHSS010000011.1:0-23416 GCA_039808205.1 Paracoccaceae bacterium
GAGTTCATGAAGTTCGTGATGAACGGCTCGCTCTACCTCGGCTCGAAGCCCGTCATGTGGTCGCCGGTCGAGAAGACCGCGCTCGCCGAGGCCGAGGTCGAGTACCACGACCACCAGAGCCACACGATCTGGGTGAAGTTTCCGATCGAGAGCGTAGTCCGCGCTGAGTGGGTCGAGGGTGGCGATTTGCCCGCGATTGGGCACGGATTTAGCAAGAGTGCGAAACACCTTGAGGGCGCGTCTGTCGTTATCTGGACGACGACGCCTTGGACTATTCCTTCAAACCGAGGAGTGGCTTACAGCCCGAGCATTTCGTATGGCGTCTATCAGGTAACGCACGCGCCAGATGAAAACTGGTTGAAACCAGGAGAAAAAATTGTTGTCGCCGACAAGTTGGCCGAAGACGTCATGCGCTCTGGAAGAGCGACGTCTTGGGAGCGCATCGGCGATGCAGGCAGTTTCTCTGGGTACGTTCTCCGCCACCCTTTCGCTAAGCTCGATCCCTTCTGGTCTTATGACGTGCCCATGCTCGCCGGTGACTTCGTGACCGACGACGCCGGCACCGGTTTCGTGCACACGGCGCCTTCGCATGGTGCGGACGACTACGAGCTCTTCGTGAAGAACGGCCTCGTCGACCGGATGACGCACAACGTCGGCGAGGATTCCTCCTTCGCCGAGCATGTGCCCTTCTTCAAGGGCTTGCAGGTGTTCGATGCCAAGGGGAAGGAAGGCAAGGCGAACAAGGCGGTCATCGACAAGCTGATCGAGGCCGGGGCGCTCTTGGCGCGCGGGCGGCTGACGCACAGCTATCCGCACTCGTGGCGGTCGAAGGCGCCGGTCATCTACCGCAACACGCCGCAGTGGTTCGTGGCGATCGACCGGCCGCTCGACGACGGCATGGGCACCTACGGGGCGACGATCCGCGAGCGCGCGCTCGTCTCGATCGACCGGCTGGTGCAGTGGTTCCCGCAGTCCGGGCGCAACCGGCTTTACTCGATGATCGAGGCGCGGCCCGACTGGGTGCTGTCGCGGCAGCGCGCGTGGGGGGTGCCGCTGACCTGCTTCGTCAAGCGCGCGGCCGACGGCACCGTCGAGATCCTGCGCGATCCGGCGGTCAACGCCCGGATCAAGGAGGCGTTCGAGACCGAAGGCGCCGATGCCTGGTTCGAGGATGGCGCCAAGGCGCGCTTCCTCGGCAACGACCATCCGCACGACGCCTGGGAGCAGCTGACCGACATCCTCGACGTCTGGTTCGATTCCGGCTCGACCCACGCCTTCGCGCTGCGTGACCGGCCGGACGGGATCTGGCCTGCCTCGGTCTATCTCGAGGGGACCGACCAGCACCGCGGCTGGTTCCACTCCTCGATGCTGCAGGCCTGCGGCACCCGCGGGCGCGCGCCGTACGACGCGGTCATCACCCACGGCTTCACGCTCGACGAGAACGGCATGAAGATGTCGAAGTCGCTCGGCAACGCCACGGCACCCGCCGACGTGGTGCGGCAGTACGGCGCCGACATCCTGCGGCTCTGGGTGGCGCAGACCGACTTCGCGGTTGACCAGCGCATCGGGCCGGAGATCCTGAAGGGCACAGCCGACAGCTACCGGCGGCTCCGGAACACGCTCCGGTTCCTGCTCGGCGCGCTCGACGGCTTCGACGCGGCCGAGCGTGTCGAGCGCGCGGCGATGCCCGAGCTCGAGCGCTGGGTGCTGCACCGCCTCGCGGTGCTCGACGCCGAGGTGCGCGCAGGCTACGCCGGCTTCGACTTCCAGGGCGTGTTCCAGGCGCTGTTCCAGTTCGCCACGGTCGACCTGTCGGCGTTCTGGTTCGACATCCGCAAGGACGCGCTCTACTGCGATGCCGCGGACGATCCGCGGCGACGGGCGACGCGCACGGTGCTCGACGCGGTGTTCCACCGCCTGGTGCCCTGGCTCGCGCCGCTGCTCCCCTTCACCATGGAGGAGGTCTGGCTCGCGCGCTATCCGGGCGAGGAGAGCTCGGTGCACCTCGTCGACTTCCCTGCCACGCCCGCCGGCTGGCGCGACGAGGCGCTCGCCACGCGCTGGGAGGCGGTGCGGCGGGCGCGGCGGGTGGTGACGGGCGCGCTCGAGGTCGAGCGGCGCGAGAAGCGCATCGGCGCAAGCCTCGAGGCGGCGCCGGTGGTGCACGTCGCCGACCCCGGGCTCCGCGAGACGCTGCAAGGCGTCGAGTTCCAGGACGTCTGCATCACCTCGGCGCTGGCGCTCTCCGCGGCGGCGGCGCCGGCAGGCGCGTTCGCGCTCGAGGACGTGCCCGGCATCGCCGTGGTGCCGGCGCTCGCCGATGGCGCGAAGTGCGCGCGCTGCTGGAAGATCCTGCCAGACGTCGGCCGGCACGCGCATCCGGGGGTCTGCGAGCGCTGCGACGCGGCGCTCGGCTGAAGCGCCTTTCCCTCGGGGGACCGGCGAAGGGGGGCATCGAGCCCCGCTCCGCCGGGAGGCGGCTGGCGCCACCTCGGCGCCCGGGCTTGGGGCCGGGGGTTTGGCGGGGCGTGCGGGCGCGGCCTTTGCCGCGAAAAGGAGCGCGCGGTGCGCGCATCGTTTCTTTGCCGGTTTTCCGGCTGCTGCCGGAAAACGACTGCTCTCCAGGTTTCAAGGCCGTATGAAAGCCTTCGGGAGCTGAGTCGAGGGGGTCAGCGCGGCGCGGCGGCGGGGCGCTCGGGGAGGAGCTGCATGAGGATGCCGACCAGCAGCAGCCAGACGCTGCTCGCGAGGAGCCCGAGCTGGACGGCTTGCGGCGGCGCGAAGTGCTCCCAGACCGACCACGCGGCGAGCACCACCCAGGCGAGGCAGACCGAGAGGTTCAGGCGGCGCCAGCGGATCGTGCGCACCGGGTGGATGAACTTGAGCCAGGTGAACTGCGCGAGCCCGAGCGCCACGATGACGCTCGCCGTCACCCAGACCGGCGGGTCGAAGGTCAGGAACACGATGAGCGGCATCTGCCAGACCGCGGGGAAGCCCACGAAGCAGTTGTCCTCGGCCTTCATCCGCACGTCGGCGAAGTAGAGGGCACCGGTGACGGCGATGAAGACCGCGGCGAGGAGCCCCCAGGGTGCGGGCAGGAGGCCTGCGTAGATCAGCGCGTAGGCCGGGATGAACACGTAGGTCAGGTAGTCGATCACCAGGTCGAGGATCACCCCGTCCCAGTTCGAGGCGTTCTGCTTGATGTCGACGCGGCGCGCGAGCGGCCCGTCGATGCCGTCGACGATCAGCGCGACGACGAGCCAGCCGAACATCACCGGCCAGTCGGCGCGGGTCGCGGCGATCAGCGCCAGAAGCGCGAGCGCGGCCCCGGAGCCGGTCAGGAGGTGCACCGAAAACGCCGAGGGCCTGGTTCTCATGGCTCCTGAATTACGGCGAAAGCCGGCGGGGCGAAACCCCCGGATCGCGGGGCCGGGGGCGGTCCGCTGCAATGGATTTTTCGGTTTCCCGTAAGCGAGAATTTGGAATACATGTTCCAGGATGCCGGCAGCCACGAGGCGACGATGGACGACGCCACCCCCGCCCCGCCGCCCGAGGCGCTCGACGCGCTCTATCGGCGCATCGCCGAGCGGGCGGATGGGCTCTCGAAGCGACTGCGGCAGTGCGCCGAATTCATCCTGCAGAACCCCGACCGGGTGGCGGTCTCGACCGTGGCCGAGCTCGCGCTCGCCGCCGAGGTGCAGCCCTCGGCGATGATGCGCTTCTGCCAGGAAATGGGATTCACCGGCTTCAGCCAGATGCAGCGGTTGTTCCGCGAGGAGTATTCGCGCAAGTGGCCCGACTACGCGACGCGGCTGCAGAACCTTCGCGACGCCGGCGAGCGCGGGCCGGCGGTGCTGCTCGCCGAGTTCGTGGAGGCCGGGCGGACCTCGCTGGAGAACCTGATGTCGACGGTCGACGCCGCGATGCTCGAGCGCGCGGTGGAGGGGCTGGCGGCGGCGCCGCTCATCCACCTCGTCGGTTATCGCCGGGCCTGGCCGGTGGCGAGCTATCTCGCCTATGCGCTCGAGAAGATGGCGATCCCGTGCGTGCTGCACACCGCCGTCGGGCACTTGCCGTCGAGCCACGCGCTTCGCCCCGGCGACGCGGTGCTCGCGATCACCTTCGCCCCTTACAGCCCCGAGACGGTGGCCTTCGCCGAGGCGGCGCGCGCCGGCGGGCACGACGTGGTGGCGCTGACCGACAGCCTTTCGAGCCCGCTGCAGCGGCTCGGCGTGCTGCCGCTCCTCGTCGCCGAGGTCGACGTCGGCGCCTTCCGGGCGCTCAGCGCCACCTTCGCGCTGGCCATCGCCCTCGCCGTCGCCGTGGGCGCACGGCGCGAGCAGGCGCCCTGAGTTTCCGGTTCCCGCATCGGAATATTTATTCTATTTTGGCATTCAGACTGACGCAGACGATTCGTCGGGCGTCGCCTTTTCGCAGGGAGGAGGGGTGCGGTCATGCCGAAGCTCGACGTCATCACCATCGGCCGGTCGTCGGTCGACCTCTACGGCGCCCAGGTCGGCGGCCGGCTCGAGGACATGGCCTCGTTCCACAAGTACATCGGCGGCTCGCCGACCAACATGGCCGCCGGCGCCGCGCGACTCGGGCTGCGGTCCGGGCTCATCACCCGCGTCGGCGACGAGCACATGGGCCGCTTCATCCGCGAGACGCTGGTGGCCGAGGGCGTCGACACCCGCGGCGTCGTCACCGACCGGGAGCGGCTGACCGCGCTCGTCCTGCTCGGCATCCGCGACCAGCACCGCTTCCCGATGATCTTCTACCGCGAGAACTGCGCCGACATGGCGCTCTGCGAGGACGACATCGACCCCGCGCTCATCGCCGACACCCGCGCCGTGGTGGCGACCGGCACCCACCTCAGCCACCCGCGCACCGAGGCGGCGGTCCTGAAGGCGCTCAGGCTGGCGCGCGCGAACGGTGCGCGTACCGCGCTCGACATCGACTATCGCCCGAACCTCTGGGGCCTCGCCGGGCACGCGGCGGGCGAGGAGCGCTTCATCGCCAGCGCCGCCGTCACCGCCAAGCTGCAGTCGACGCTCGGGCTCTTCGACCTGATCGTCGGCACCGAGGAGGAGTTCCACATCGCCGGCGGCTCGACCGACACGCTCGCGGCGCTCGCCGCCGTGCGCGCCGTGTCCGATGCCACCCTCGTCTGCAAGCGGGGGCCGATGGGTGCGGCGGCGTTCACCGGCGCGATCCCGGCGACGCTCGACGCCGGCGCGCAGGGGCCGGGATTTCCGATCGAGGTCTTCAACGTGCTCGGCGCCGGGGACGGCTTCATGGCAGGGCTGCTCAAGGGCTGGCTGACCGATCGGGACTGGCCGACCACCCTCGCCTATGCCAACGCCTGCGGCGCCTTCGCGGTGTCGCGCCACGGCTGCACTCCCGCCTATCCGTCGTGGGAGGAGCTCCGCTTCTTCCTCGACCGCGGCGTGGCGGTGAAGGCGCTGCGCAAGGACGCGGCGCTCGAGCAGATCCACTGGTCGACCAACCGCCGGCACGACTGGCCGGCGATGCGGGTCTTCGCCTTCGACCACCGGATGCAGCTCGAGGCGGTGGCGGACGAGCTCGGCCAGCCGCGCGACCGGATCGGCGCCTTCAAGGCGCTCTGCCTCGAGGCTGCGCAGAGGGTCGGGGCGGGCCGGCCCGGCTATGGCATCCTCTGCGACGGCCGCCTCGGGCGCGATGCGCTCTACGCCGCCGCCGGCACCGGCCTCTGGATCGGACGGCCGGTCGAGCTGCCCGGCAGCCGGCCGCTCCGGCTCGAGGACGAGGTCGAGCCCGACTACGGCTCGGCGCTGGCCGAGTGGCCGCTCGAGCACGTGGTCAAGGTGCTGGTCTTCTACCATCCCGACGACCCGCCGGAGATGAAGGTCGATCAGGAGGCGACCGTCGCGCGGCTCTTCCGCGCCGCGCGTGCCAACCGGCTCGAGCTCCTGCTCGAGGTCATCGCCTCCAAGGTCGCGCCGGTCACCGACACCACCACGGCGGAGATCATCGAGCGGTTCTACGACATCGGCGTCCATCCCGACTGGTGGAAGCTCGAGCCGATGCGGTCCGACGCCGCCTGGAGCAACGCCTGCGCCGCGATCACCCGCAACGACCCGCATGTCCGAGGCGTCGTCGTGCTCGGGCTCGAGGCGCCGGCCGAGGAGCTGGCCGCGAGCTTTGCCGCGGCGGCGCGACATGATCTGGTCAAGGGCTTCGCCGTCGGCCGCACCATCTTCGCCGACGCGGCGCGCGGCTGGCTCGGCGGCGCGCTGACCGACGCCGAGGCGGTCGACGCGATGGCGGGGAGATACGAGCGCCTCTGCCGGCTGTGGGACGAGGCGCGCGCGAAGAAGGGAGCTGCCGCATGAGGACCGTCCGACTGACCGCCGCGCAGGCGATGGTGCGCTACCTCGCCCACCAGCTCAACGAGGACGGCCAGCCGTTCCTCGCCGGCGCCTGGGCGATCTTCGGCCACGGCAACGTCGCGGGCATCGGCGAGGCGCTTTACGGCGCGCGCGACATCTTCCCGACCTGGCGCGCGCACAACGAGCAGGGCATGGCCCACGCCGCCATCGCCTACGCCAAGGCGTCGAACCGCAAGCGGGCGATGGCGGTGACGACCTCGATCGGGCCGGGCGCGCTCAACCTCGTCACCGCCTGCGCGATGGCGCACGTCAACCGGCTGCCGGTGCTCCTCATTCCCGGCGACGTCTTCGCCAACCGGGCCCCCGACCCGGTGCTGCAGCAGCTGGAGGATTTCGGCGACGGCACGGTGACGGTCAACGACGCCTTCAGGCCGATCAGCCGCTACTTCGACCGCATCCAGCGGCCCGAGCAGCTTCTGACGGCGCTGCCGCGCGCCTTCGCGACGATGACCGATCCGGCCGAGTGCGGCCCGGTGACGCTCGCCTTCTGCCAGGACGTGCAGGCGGAGGCTTACGACTACCCGGTCGAGTTCTTCGCGCCGAAGGAGTGGCACCGGCGCCGGCCGCGGCCGGGCCTGCGCGAGGTCAAGGTGGCGGCGGACGCGATCCGCGCAGCAAGGCGTCCGCTGCTGGTGGCGGGCGGCGGCGTGCACTACGCCGAGGCGACCGCGGCGCTGCGTGCCTTCGCCGAGCGGCACAACATTCCCGTCGGCGAGACCCAGGCCGGCAAGTCGGCGCTGCCGTGGGACCATCCGCTGAACCTCGGCTCGATCGGGGTTACGGGCTCGGCCGCGACCAATGCCATCGCCGAGGCGGCGGACGTGGTGATGGGGGTCGGCACGCGGTTCCAGGACTTCACCACCGGGTCGTGGGCGCTGTTCCAGGGCGAGAACCGGCGGATCGTGTCGATCAACGTCACGCCTTTCGACGTCCACAAGCACAACGCGCTGCCGCTCGTCGCCGACGCGCGGCTCGCGCTCGACGAGGTCAGTGCGCTCCTCGGCGACCACCGCGCTCCCGACATCGACCCGAGGCTCAAGGCCGACTGGATCGCCGCCGTCGACGCGATAACGGCGGCACCGAGCGGCAACGCGCTGCCGACCGACATGCAGGTGATCGGCGCGGTGCAGCGCGGGGTGCCGGAGGACGCGATCATCGTCTGTGCTGCCGGCGGCCTGCCGGGCGAGCTGCACAAGCTCTGGAAGGCGGCGCGGCCGAACGGCTACCATCTCGAGTACGGCTTCTCAACCATGGGCTACGAGATCGCTGGCGGGCTCGGGGTGAAGATGGCGTATCCCGAGCGCGAGGTCGTCGTCATGGTCGGCGATGGCAGCTACATGATGCTGAACTCCGAGCTCGCGACCAGCGTGATGCTCGGCCTGAAGCTCGTCGTGGTGCTGCTCGACAACCGCGGCTTTGGCTGCATCAACCGGCTGCAGGTCGCCTGCGGCGGCGCGCCGTTCAACAACCTGATCGACACGGCCCGGCATGTGATACCCTCCGCGATCGACTTCGCCGCGCACGCGGCGGCGATGGGGGCGGCGTCGGAGAAGGTGAGCTCGATCGCCGAGCTCGAGGCGGCGCTCGGCCGGGCGCGGGCGAGCGAAACGAGCTTTGTTGTCGTCATCGACACCGACCCGCTGGCGACGACCGAGGCGGGCGGCTTCTGGTGGGACGTGGCGGTGCCCGAGGTGTCCGCCCGCGCCGAGGTCCGGCAGGCGCGCGCCGACTACGACAGGGCCCGCGCGCTGCAGCGGGCGGCGGACTGAAGGAGGCGAGCATGGCCACGCTCTTGCGGCATCCGACCGGAACCACCGGCAAGGTGCACGACATCGACCCGACGAAGGCCGGCTGGCGCCACGTCGGCTTCGGCCTCTACCGGCTGGCGCCGGGCGAGACCGTGGCCGAGCCCACGGGGGCGACCGAGGTGATCCTGGTGCTCGTCGAGGGCAAGGCGCGGATCGGCGCCGGAGCCGAGGACTTCGGCGAGCTCGGCGAGCGGATGGACGTCTTCGAGCAGACGCCGCCCGCCGCCGTCTACGTGCCGCCGGGCTCGGACTGGTCGGCGACCGCGACGACGCGCTGCACGCTCGCCGTCTGCACCGCCCCCGCCGAGCCCGGCCGCCGCGCGGCGGTGATCGGGCCTGCCGGCATCGCGCCCGTCCTGCGCGGCAAGGGCGCGAACACCCGGACCGTGTTCCCGATCGCGATGGAGGACCGCGACGTCGCCTCGTCGCTCCTCGTCACCGAGGTGTTCACGCCGCAGGGCAACTGGTCGTCGTACCCGCCGCACCGCCACGACGAGGACGACTTTCCGCGGATGACCTACCTCGAGGAGACCTACTATCACCGGCTGAAGCCGGCGGAGGGCTTCGCGATCCAGCGCGTGTTCACCGAGGACGGCTCGCTCGACGAGACGATGGCGGTCGCCGACCACGACGTGGTGCTGGTGCCGAAGGGGCACCACCCGTGCGGCGCGCCCTATGGCTTCGACCTCTACTATCTCAACGTGATGGCCGGACCGCTGCGCAAGTGGCGCTTCCAGAACCACCCGGATTTCGACTGGATCTACCAGCGCGACCTCTGAAGTCGCCTGCGGCCCGCGCGTTGCGCGCGCGGGCCGATTCGGGGCAGCATGGCGCCATTCATTTTGGAATGGTGGCATTCATGGCGAACCTGATTGTGTGCTGCGACGGCACCTGGAACACCCCCGACCAGCGCGAGGACGGCCTGCCGGCGGCGACGAACGTGGTGAAGATCCGCCGCGCGCTCGAGGACACCGACGCGGACGGGCTCGAGCAGAAGGCCTACTATCACCCGGGCGTCGGCACCGACGGCGGCAAGCTCGACCGCCTCGCCAGCGGCGGGCTCGGCAAGGGGCTCGATGACAACGTCAAGAGCGCCTACTTCTGGCTGGCGCGCAACTACCGGCCGGGCAGCCGCATCTACTTCTTCGGCTTCAGCCGCGGCGCCTATACCGTGCGCTCGGCCGCCGGAATGATCGGCCGCTGCGGGCTTCTCGACCTGAGCGATCCCGGCCTCGACCCGCAGGCCTGCCGCGACGCGGTCGACGCGGTCTTCGGCTGCTACCGCACCCGGACCCCGTGCATCGCGAGCGAGGCGCACCCCTTCTTCCACGCGGCGCCCGACGAGGCGCCGGCGGGCCGGACGCCCGTGCACTTCCTCGGGGTCTGGGACACCGTCGGCGCGCTCGGGATCCCCGAGTACATCGGCATCCCGTCGCTGTTCAGCCGGCGCCGGCACCAGTTCCACGACACCGAGCTCGGCGCGACGGTCCTGCACGCGCGGCACGCGGTGGCGCTCGACGAGCGGCGCGAGAGCTTCCTGCCGACGCTCTGGTCGAACGCGGCGACCCACGCCGATGCCCGGCAGGTGTGGTTCCCGGGCGTGCACGGCGACGTCGGCGGCGGCTACGCCCGCACCGACCTCTCCGACGGCGCGCTGCGCTGGATGATGCAGGAGGCAACAGACCAGGGGCTCGTGTTTCGCCCCGGCGTCATAGACCGCGCCCGGGGGGACGCGGAGGGGGTGATGCACGACTCGCTCCACGGCTTCTACCGCGGCCTGCAGACGCGGCCGCGGCCGGTACCGGCTTTCGACGACCCGGCGGCGGCAGCGAGCCTGCACGAGTCCTCGGTCGCACGACACGCCACCCGCGGCTTCGCCTACGACGACTACTGGAAGACGCGGGCGCTCGAGAGGGGCGGCACGGTCGAGCTCGAGGTCTTCGCGCTCGAGCCCTGGAACTACACCGGGCTCTACCTGCGCAGGGGTTCGGCCTACCAGTTCCGCGCCACCGGCCGCTGGCTCGACAAGAATGCGCCCTGCGGACCCGAGGGAATGCAGGACGGCCGCTTCCACCCCGACGAGATCGCGCAGACCGTGTCCTCGGTCTGGAGCCTCGGCGAGGAGGTCGCGCGCTGGCTGCCAGGCAACGAGGCCGCCGACTTCCGGCTCACCCGCCGCCGCGACGACCTGCCGTGGTTCTGCCTGTGCGGGGCGGTCGCCAATGGCGGAATCGCCGACGGCACCGGCGAGCTCCTGCCGCACGAGACCTTCCTGATCGGCGAGGGCGTGACCTATTGCCCCCTGGCCGACGGCTATCTCTACTGCTTCGCCAACGACGCCTGGAGCTTTTACGGCAACAACCGCGGCAGCGTGCACGTCACCGTCGAGCACGTCGGCGAGGCTTGAAGCCGGCCTTCGGGCGTGGTGTGCTGACGCCGCTAACGCGGGGGAGCGGCGGATGGACTATCGCTATCTCGGCCGGTCGGGCCTCAAGGTCTCGGCGCTCGCCATGGGCACGATGACGTTCGGCGCGACCGGCGGCTTCACCAAGGCCGGTCGCTCCGACCTCAAGGAGGCGGAGCGTCTGGTCGGGCAGTGCCTCGACGCCGGCGTGAACCTCTTCGACACGGCCAACGTCTACTCGGCCGGCGCCTCCGAGGAGGTGCTCGGCCGGGCGCTCGGCAAGCGGCGGCAGGACGTGCTCGTCGCCTCCAAGGTGCGCTTCCGCATGGGCGACGGCCCGAACGCCGAGGGCCTGTCGCGCTACGCCGTGGTGCGGGAGGTCGAGGCGAGCCTGAAGCGGCTCGGCAGCGACGTGATCGACATCCTCTATCTGCACGAATGGGACGGGATGACGCCGCTCGAGGAGACGCTGAGCGCGCTCGACACGCTGATCGCGCAGGGCAAGATCCGCTATGCCGGCGCCTCGAACTTCTCGGCCTGGCACCTGATGAAGGCGCTCGGCGTCGCCGACGCGCGCGGCCTGCCGCGGCTCGTCACCCAGCAGATCCACTACACGCTCGAGGCGCGCGAGGCCGAGTACGAGCTGGTGCCGATCGCGGTGGCCGAGGGCGTCGGCATCCTGGTCTGGAGCCCGCTCGCCGGCGGGCTCCTCTCGGGCAAGTACGGCCCCGAGCAGGCGTCGGCGCGGCAGGCCGCCGGCTGGACCGAGCCGCCGATTCGCGACCCCGACCGGCTCTGGCGCATCGTCGCCGAGCTCAAGATCATCGCCGCCGCGCACGAGGTCTCCGCGGCGCGGGTCGCTCTCGCCTGGCTGCTCGGCCGGCCCGGCGTCGCCTCGCTCGTCATCGGCGGGCGCAACGCCGAGCAGTTCGCCGACAGCCTCGGCGCCGCCGATCTGGCGCTGACCGTCGACGAGCGGGCGCGGCTCGACGCCATCAGCGCGCCGCCGGTGATCTATCCCTACTGGCACCAGCAGAACACCGCTCGCAGCCGGCTCGGCCCGGCGGACTTCACGCCGGATTTGCGGTAGACCAACGCCCCCGGCGCGGCAGGCGGGCCTTGGCAAGCCCGTCCCGCCGTCCCATATCGAGGCGGGCACACCGCCACGAGGAGAGGCCGGCACATGCAGACCCGCAGCAAGGTTTTCGACGATCTCGCGCATCTCGTCTCGAACGCGATGGGCGTGGCGCAGGGGGCCAAGGTCGAGGCCGAGACCGCGTTTCGCGGCATGATCGACCGCTGGATGGCCGAGCGCAACTTCGTCACCCGCGAGGAGTTTGACGCGGTGCGCGCCATGGCGCAGAAGGCGCGCGAGGAGAACGAGATGCTGAAGGCGCGCATCGCGGCGCTCGAGGCGGCGGGCACGGCGGCGGCGCAGGGCACCGGGGCCGAGTCGCCTGCCGCGGAGGGTTGACACGGCGTTAACCGGACGCGGAATTGTTCGCGAACTTTCACAATTTTCGGCTTTACAACAGTGCCGCGCATCGACCACCATATCTTGTAGATCAGCCGTGCAGGCGGTTGATCTGTTGTTAACCTCACCGCCCCCGCGCGGGGGTTCCTCCGCTCGGTGGCCAGAACGAGAGGGCACGGGCATGGGCATGGTCGAGCGCGATTTCGACTGCGAGGAGCTTCACCCCATCGACATCGTCGAGACTCTGGCGGAAGCGCGCGCCTGGGACTTCGACCGGATCGCCGACGACCAGATCGCCATGGCGATCGAGGGGACGTGGAAGACCTACTCGGTGACCCTCGCCTGGTCGCAGCGCGATCAGGCGCTGCGCCTGATCTGCGCGTTCGAGATGGCGCCGCCGGCGCGCCGCGTCGCCGCGCTGCAGGCGGCGATGTGCCTCGCCAACGACGTAACCTGGAACGGCGCCTTCGTGCTCTGGCGCGAGCAGAAGCTCATGGGCTTCCGCTACAGCCTGAACCTCGCCGGCGGCGCGCATGCAAGCTCCGCGCAGATCAACGACATGGTGCGCGCCGCCGTCGCCGCCTGCGAGCGGTTCTATCCCGCGTTCCAGCTCGTCGCCTGGGGGGGCGAGACCGCCGAGAAGGCGCTTGGCATCGCCATGACCGAGGCTTACGGTCGCGCCTGAGCCGACAGCCCCCTCGCCGGGCCGGCGCTTGGGGGAATCGGATGGCACTCGGCAGGGTCTCGGAGCGCGGGCTCGTGCTCCTCGGCTGCGGCAAGATGGGCACGGCGCTGCTCGAGGGCTGGCTCGGCGCCGGCCTCGCACCGTCGGCCGTCACCGTGCTCGAGCCGCAGCCGTCGGCGCGGCTGCAGGCCTTGGCGGGCGAGGGCCTGCGGCTCAACGCCGAGCTTCCCGCCGCGCCCGCAGTCGCGGTCCTCGCGGTCAAGCCGCAGATGATGGGCGCCGCCCTGCCCCGGCTGGTCGCGCTCGGCGGCGGCGAGACGCTCTTTGTCTCGATCGCCGCCGGCACCACGCTCGCGGCGCTGGCCGCGACGCTCGGGCCCGCCACGCCGATCGTGCGCGCCATGCCGAACACGCCCGCCGCCATCGGCCGCGGCATCACCGCGCTCGTCGGCAACGCCCGGGCCGATGCGGCGGCGCTCGAGCTCGCCGGCACGCTGATGGCGACCGTCGGGCGGGTGGTGCAGCTCGACGACGAGGCGGAGATGGATGCGGTCACCGCGGTTTCGGGCTCCGGCCCGGCCTATGTCTTCCTGATGATCGAGGCGCTCGCCGCCGCCGGCGAGGCCGAGGGACTACGGCCGGATTTGGCGATGACGCTCGCGCGTGCTACCGTGGCCGGCGCGGGAGCGCTGGCCGAGGCGTCGGCCAGCCCGCCCTCGCAGCTGCGCATCGACGTCACCAGCCCTGGCGGCACGACGGCCGCGGCGCTCGGGGTGCTGATGGACACCGACGGCCTCGCGCCGCTGGTGCGGCGCGCGGTCGCCGCCGCGGCGGAGCGGAGCCGCGCGCTTCAGAACTGAACGCCCGGTGCCGGCCCGGCACCAGCGGACCCCCCGGTGCCGGACGGCACCCAACGAAGAGGAGAGCGACCGATGTTCGACCCCAAGACCTTCTCGTTCGACGTGGAGAAGATGACCGAGTTCTTCAAGCAGAACGACTTCAGCAAGTACCTCGCCAACATGAAGCTGCCCGGCGTCGATGCCGACGCACTGGTCTCGGCGCAGCAGAAGAACATGGACGCGCTGGTCGAGGCCAACAAGGCGGCCGCAGCCGGCTACCAGGACCTGTTCAAGAAGCAGGTCTCGATCTTCGAGGAGACGATGGCCGAGGCGCGCAAGCACCTGAAGGCCTTCGACGCCGCCAAGATCGATCCGGAGGCGGCGAAGGCGCAGTCCGAGCTGGTGCGCACCGCCTTCGAGAAGGCGCTCTCCAACATGCAGGCGCTGGCCGAGAGCGCGCAGAAGGCGAACTCCGACGCCTACGAGATCGTCGCCTCGCGCATCCGCGAGAGCATGGGCGAGCTGCGCGACATCGCGAACAAGGTCACCAAGTCCAGCTGATCGCGCCGCCCGGTCCCGCCGCGGGCACCCGGGTGCCGCTCCCACGGATTTGGCGCGTGACAAATCCGTCCGCATCCGCCCTGCGGGGGGCGGATGCGCTCCACGCATCCGCCAGGGCGGACGCGAACGGGCTGGCTACGTCGGCGACACGGCGCACCGCTTCGTCTCCGCGGGTCCAGCCCTCCACCGAACGGGCCGGCGAACGCAGTGCGTCCGCTTGTCGGGCGGGGACTCGCGAGGCCAGGAAGCCCCGTTCGTTCGCCAAAGCCGGGCCTTCCCGCCGAACCGACGCTTCCAGGAAAGAGATGACCGAGATCGCCTTCGACGACTTCCTCAAGGTCGAGATTCGCGTCGGCCGCGTCGTGCGTGCCGAGGCGTTCCCCGAGGCGCGCAAGCCCGCGCTCAAGCTCTGGATCGACTTCGGGCCGGAAATCGGCGAACGGCGGTCCTCGGCGCAGATCACCAAGCACTATGACGCGGCAACGCTGGTCGGCCGGCAGGTGCTCGCGGTGGTGAACTTCCCCCCGCGGCAGATCGGACCGTTCCGCTCCGAGGTCCTGACCCTCGGCGTCACCGATGCGGACGGCGCCGTGGTGCTGATCGGCCCCGACCGCGAGGTGCCCCTCGGCGCGCGGCTGCACTGAGCGAGGGCTGCTCACGGCCGGCTGATCCGTCCGCCCGAGACCGGCAGCCGCGCCCCGGTGGTCGCGGGCGCCGACGTCGGCAGCCCGCGCAGCACCCGCACCGCGAGGAAGCCGAAGGCCTGCGCCTCCAGCATGTCGCCGTCGAGCCCGTCCGCCTCGACCGGCGCCACCGGCGCGTTCGTGCGCGCCGCGAGCATCGCCATCAGCGTCCGGTTCTTCCGCCCGCCGCCGCAGACCAGCCACCGCGTCGGCGGCTCGGGAAAGTGCCGCGTCGCCTCGGCGACGCAGGCCGCGGTCAGCGCCGCGAGCGTCGCCGCACCGTCCTCGGTGGCGAGCGGCGCGACGCGGTCGAGGAAGCCGTGGAAATCCTGCCGGTCGAGCGACTTCGGCGGCGGCCGCTTCAGGTAGGCGTGCTCGGCGAGCCCGTCGAGCACGGTCGCATCGACCCGGCCCGCTGCGGCGGTCGCGCCTTCCGCGTCGAAGGCCATGCCGCGCCGAAGCGCCAGGAAGTCGTCGATGAGCGCATTCCCCGGCCCGGTGTCGAAGGCGACGAGCGCACCCGCCGCCTCGGGCGCGGGTGCCCGCGGATCGACCCAGGTCACGTTGGCGACGCCGCCGATGTTGAGGAAGGCCGCCGGTGCGGTCGCGCCGATCCGCCGGGCGAGCGCGAAGTGGAAGAACGGCACCAGCGGCGCGCCCTCGCCGCCGCTCGCCACGTCGGCGCTGCGGAAGTCCCAGACGACCGGCACCCCCGTCTCGCGCGCGAGGCGGTCGCCGCGGCCGATCTGATGCGTGCCGCGCCCGCGCGGCTCGTGGGCGAGGGTCTGGCCGTGAAAGCCGACGACGTCGATCGCGTCGAAGCCCGCCACCGCCGCGGCCTGCGCCGCGCGCACCAGCGCCTCGACGTCGTCGAGCCCCGCCTCGCCCGGCCAGCGCCCGAGTGCTGCGCGCAATGCGGCGCGGTCGGCAGCGTCGTAGGGCCGGAACGCGCTCGGCCCGAAGCCCGCGATCGTCTCGCCGTCGGTCTCGACCACCGCGGCGTCGACGCCGTCCATCGAGGTCCCCGACATCAGCCCGAGCGCCCGCATCCGCCTGCCCTTCCGTCCTGCCGGCAACCGCTATAGAAGGGCGCGCACGCCCCTGGAAGGACCGTCTGATGCCCCAGCGCCCGAAGAGCGACTTTCTCGACGTCATGCTGGCGCGCGGCTACCTGCAGGACTGCACCGACCTCGACGGTCTCGACGCGCGGCTTCGCGCGGGCGTGGTGCCGAGCTACATCGGCTACGACGCGACCGCGCCGTCGCTGCACGTCGGGCACCTGCTCAACATCATGATGCTGCGCTGGCTGCAGAAGACCGGCGGGAAGCCGATCACGCTGATGGGCGGTGGCACCACCAAGGTCGGCGACCCGTCGTTCCGCTCCGAGGAGCGGCCGCTGCTGACGCCCTCGCAGATCGGCGCCAACATCGCGACGATCCGCGGCGTCTTCGGCAAGTACCTCGCCTATGGCGACGGCGCCACCGACGCAGTGATGCTCGACAATGCGCTCTGGCTCGACGCGCTCAACTACCTCGACTTCCTGCGCGACATCGGCCGGCACTTCTCGGTCAACCGGATGCTCTCGTTCGAGAGCGTCAAGAGCCGGCTCGACCGCGAGCAGACGCTTTCGTTCCTCGAGTTCAACTACATGATCCTGCAGGCCTACGACTTCCTCGAGCTCTACCGCCGCGAGGGCTGCCTCTTGCAGATGGGCGGCTCGGACCAGTGGGGCAACATCGTCAACGGCATCGACCTCGCGCGGCGGGTCGACGGGGCGGAGCTTTACGGGCTGACCTCGCCGCTTCTCACCACCTCGGACGGGCGCAAGATGGGCAAGAGCCAGGGCGGGGCCGTCTGGCTCAACGCCGAGATGCTGAGCCCCTACGAGTTCTGGCAGTTCTGGCGCAACACCACCGACGCCGACGTCGGGCGGTTCCTCAAGCTCTACACCGAGCTGCCGATCGACGAGTGCGACCGGCTCGGGCGCCTCGGCGGCGCCGAGATCAACGCGGCGAAGATCCGGCTCGCCAACGAAGTGACGGCACTCTGCCACGGCACCGCGGCGGCCGAGGCGGCCGAGGCCACGGCGCGCGCGGTCTTTGCCGAGGGCGGCGTCGGCGAGGCGCTCGAGGTGGTGACGCTGAGCGCGGCCGAGCTCGGCGCCGGCATCGCCAACAGCCACTTCCTCGTCTCCACCGGCCTCGTGAGGTCGGGCAAGGAGGCGAAGCGGCTGATCGGCGAGCACGGGCTCCGGCTTAACAACGCGCTCGTGTCCGACCCGAACGGCCTTGTCACCGCCGACGACCTCGCCGGCGGGCTCAAGGTGTCGATCGGAAAGAAGCGGCACGCGCTGGTGCGCCTCGCCGAGTGAGGCAGGGCGGCCGCCGGCGCTCAGGCGGGCAGCCGCGCCTGCACGTCGGCGGCGAAATCCTCGTAGCGGCGGATCGGCGTGGTCCTGATCGTGACGTGCTGCCCCATCCGCTTCATGATCGGCAGGTCGAACAGGATCTGATCGAGCGTGTCGGGCGAGTCGATGTCGACGACGACGAAGACCCGCCGCTCGCCGACGACCTTCCAGAGGTCGACGACCACGCCCGCCGCCTTGGCGCCGACGGCGACGCCCGCCTCCTCGCGCCAGACGTCGAAGAGATCCTGCTGGGTCATGTCCGCGCCATAGCCGACGATGAACTCGAGATGATAGAGCATGCGTCCTCCCTCCGCGCGTTGCCCGCGCCGAGCGCCACGATAGCGAAAGCCCGCGCCCCGGCAAGCCGGACCCGCGCGGCAGCCAGGGCCCGCGCCAAGCTTGAACCCGGGCCGGCGATGCTGCTATGGTGCCGGGCAAATGCGCGAGCTGCGGCCCGTTGCCCTTGCCTTTCGGCTCGGTCGGCGCTAGATGCTGCGCCTTCTCGCGAGACGACGTCTGAGGATTCTGCCGCATGGCCCGAGTAACCGTTGAAGATTGCGTCGACAAGGTGCCGAACCGATTCGAGCTGGTGATGCTCGCCGCGCACCGGGCAAGGTCGCTCGCCGCGGGCGCGCAGCTCACCGTCGACCGCGACAAGGACAAGAACCCGGTGGTCGCGCTGCGCGAGATCGCCGAGGAGACCCTGACCGCCGACCAGCTGCGCGAGTCGGCCATCGAGAGCTTCCAGCGCCAGATCGAGGTGGACGAGCCCGAGGAAGATGTCATGACCCTGCTGCCCGGCGTCTCCGACGCCCCGGCGGAGGATGACATGTCCGAGGAGCGCCTGCTCCGGGCGCTGATGGAAGCCCAGGGCGAGAGCTGACCGGCGACCTGCCTGCCCTCGCCGAGGCCCCGACCGCGCCGCGGCCGGGGCAAGGCCTCGTGCCGGTCGCGACGCTCACCGCCCGGGTGCTCGCCTACAACCCGAAGTCCGACAGCGAGCTGATCGAGGCCGCCTACGCCTATGGCCAGCGCATGCACGCGGGCCAGATGCGCTGGTCGGGCGAGCCCTACTTCATGCACCCGGTGGCGGTTGCGATGCTGCTCGCCGAGATGAAGCTCGACGACGCGACGATCGTCACCGCACTCCTGCACGACACGATCGAGGACACCCTCTCGACCTATTCCGAGATCGCGGCGCGCTTCGGCGACGAGATCGCCCAGCTCGTCGACGGCGTGACCAAGCTCACCAACCTCGAGCTCTCCCAGGTCGGCAATGCCCAGGCGGAGAACTTCCGCAAGCTCCTGATGGCGATGTCGAAGGATCTGCGCGTCCTTCTCGTCAAGCTCGCCGACCGGCTGCACAACATGCGCACGATCCGGCATCTCAAGCCCGAGAAGCAGGTGCGCAAGGCGCGCGAGACCATGGACATCTTCGCGCCGCTGGCCGGCCGGATGGGCATGCAGTGGATGCGCGACGAGCTCGAGGACATCGCCTTCGGCGTCCTGAACCCCGAGGCGCGCAAGTCGATCATCCGCCGCTTCGTCAAGCTGCGCCGCGAGTCGGGCGACGTCATCGCCAAGATCACCGACGACATCCGCGCCGTCCTCGCCCAGGCCGGCGTCGAGGCCGAGGTCTTCGGCCGCGAGAAGAAGCCTTACGCGATCTGGCGCAAGATGGAGGAGAAGAAGGAGACCTTCTCGCGGCTCTCCGACATCTACGGCTTTCGCATCGTCACCGACACGGTGCCCGAGTGCTACGTCGCGCTCGGCGCGGTGCACAACCGCTGGCGCGCGGTGCCGGGCCGGTTCAAGGACTACATCAGCCAGCCGAAGTCGAACGGCTACCGCTCGATCCACACCACGGTTTCGGGGCGCGACGGCAAGCGCGTCGAGGTGCAGATCCGCACCCAGGAGATGCACGCGGTCGCCGAGACCGGCGTCGCCGCGCACTGGTCCTACAAGGATGGCGAGCGGTTCGAGAACCCGTTCGCGGTGGACCCGTTCCGCTGGCTGCGCTCGCTGACCGAGCGCTTCGACGACGGCGAGGATCCGGAGGACTTCCTCGAGCACGTGAAGCTCGAGATGTTCACCGACCAGGTGTTCTGCTTCACGCCGAAGGGCGAGGTGGTGAAGCTGCCGCGCGGCGCGACGCCGATCGACTTCGCCTATGCGATCCACACCCGGATCGGCGACTCGTGCGTCGGCGCAAAGGTCGACGGCCAGCGCGTGCCACTCTGGACCAAGCTCAGGAACGGCCAGAGCGTCACCATCATCCGCGCCGAAGGCCAGCGGCCGCAGCCGTCGTGGGAGGACATGGCGGTGACCGGCCGCGCCAAGGCGGCGATCCGGCGCTCGCTTCGCGGCGAGCAGCGGGCGACCCAGGTCCGCCTCGGCCGCGAGATCGCCCGCGTCGCGCTCGAGCGCGTGGGCAAGAAGTCGACCGACAAGGCGCTCGAGACCGCCGCGCGCCGCCTCGGCCTCGAGGAGGCCGACGACGTGCTCGCCCGCCTCGGCGCCGCCGAGCTGACCGGCAAGGAGCTCGTGGCCACGCTCTACCCTGAGCTGGTGCGCGAGGCGGCGCTGCCGCGCGCCGGCGACACCACCGCGCCTGTCGTCATCGGCCTCGATTCGGGGCAGGTCGCGCAGCCCGCCCCCTGCTGCAACCCGATCCCCGGCGAGCGCATTGTCGGCATCGCCGTGCGCGGCAAGGGGGTGATGATCCACGCCATCGACTGCGCCGAGCTTGTCGCCTTCGAGGACAGCCCCGACCGCTGGATCGACCTGCGCTGGGGCGACGGCCGGGCGGTCGCCGACCACGGGGTGCGCGTCGAGGTGACGATGGCCAACGACGCGGGCGTCCTCGGGCGCATCTGCACGCTCATCGGCGAGCAGCGCGCCAACATCACCGACATCGTCTTTACCGAACGGAAACCCGATTTCTATCGCATGGTCATTGATATGGAAGTGAGGGATATGGAACACCTCACCCATGTCCTGACCGCGATCGACGCCGATTCGGACGTGGCGCAGGTGCGCAGGTATCGGCAGCCCCAACCGCCGGCGCGGGCGGCCGGGCACAAGTAGCCGCCGGCACGGGCATCCCCTCGGGGATCGGAAACCGGAGCCGATGGTCTTCAAGCGCCGCACGAAGCCTCCGATCCTCCGCCGCCTTCGCGAGGCGGTGCTGCCGCGACGCGGCTGGCGGCGCGGGCTCGAGTATCTCGGCCACCGGGTGCGCCGCCTGCCCGACACCCCGCACCGCATCGCGCTCGGCTTCGCCTGCGGCGTCTTCGCCTCGTTCACGCCGCTCTTCGGGCTGCACCTGGTCGCGGCGGCGGTGCTGGCGCGGGCGCTGCGCAGCAACATCGTCGCGGCGCTGATCGGCACGCTGGTCGGCAATCCGGCGACGATCCCGTTCATCGCCGGGATGTCGCTGTGGCTCGGCCGCAAGATCCTCGGCCACGGTGCCAGCGGGCGCGACTTCAGCCGGGTTTCCGACGCCTTCGCCCAGGCCGGCGAAGGCATCTGGAACAGCTCGCTCGCGCTCCTCGGCATCGGCTCGGCGCACAGCGAATGGCACCGGCTGGTGCCGTTCTTTCGCGACATCCTCTGGCCGTATCTCGTGGGCGGGATCCTTCCGGGACTCGCGGCCGGGCTCGCGAGCTACTACCTGACCCGGCCGCTCATCGCCGCCTATCAGCTCCGCCGGCGCGCGCGGATGCTGGAGCGGGCGCACGAGCGGCTGCGGCAGAAATCCGAGGCTGACGCCCGCGCGCGCGCCGCCTATACATCGGCGCGCGGCATGGCGGGCAACGGGACGGCGGAATGAACGGCAGAGAAAGCCAGGGCGCGGGCGGCCGGCTGCGGCTCGGCGTGAACATCGACCACGTGGCGACGGTCAGGAACGCCCGCGGCGGCCCCTGGCCCGATCCGCTGCGCGCGGCGCGGATCGCCGAGGCGGCGGGAGCGGACGGCATCACCGCGCACCTGCGCGAGGACCGCCGCCACATCACCGATGCCGACATCGACGGGCTGATGGCCGGGCTTGGGCTGCCCCTGAACCTCGAGATGGCCGCGACCGGGGAGATGCAGGCGATCGCGCTCCGCCACAAGCCGCACGCGGTCTGCCTGGTGCCGGAGCGGCGCGAGGAGCGCACGACCGAGGGCGGGCTCGAGGTGGCGCGCGAGGAGAACCGCCTCGCCCACTTCATCGCGCCGCTCCGCGACGCCGGCATCCGCGTCTCGATCTTCATCGCCGCCGATCGCCGGCAGATCGAGGCCGCGCACCGCATCGGCGCGCCGGTCATCGAGCTGCACACCGGCGGCTACTGCGAGGCCGGGCTCGCCGGCGATGCCGCTGGCGTGGCCGACGAGCTGGCGCGGCTGACCGACATGGCAGCCTTCGCGGCCGGGCTCGGTCTCGAGGTGCACGCGGGCCACGGGCTCACCTACGACAACGTCCGCCCCGTCGCCGCCCTGCCCGAGGTGCGCGAGCTCAACATCGGCCACTTCATCATCGGCGAGGCGATCTTCGTCGGCCTCGACGCCGCGATCCGGCGGATGCGGGCGGAGATGGACGCGGCGCGGGCAGGCTGACGCATGCCCCTGCCGCCCCCGGCACCCCGCCGCCTGCCGCGCACTCTTGGCTTTCATACGGCCTTGAAACCTGGAGAGCAGTCGGTTTTCGGCCAACAGGCCGAAAACAAGCCAAGAAACAATGCGCGCACCTGCGCGCACTTCTTCGCGGCAACGGCCGCGTCCCGCCCCCTCCCCCCGCGCGGCCTCGCCGGCACGGATGCCGAGGCGGCGCCGCGCCGCCTCCCGGCGGAGGGGGGCTCGATGCCCCCCTCCGCCGGCCCCCCGCCGGCCGGTCTCGCATCGAGGGCCCGCCGATGATCCTCGGCATCGGCAACGACCTCGCCAACATCGAGCGGATCGGGCGCACCATCGACCGCTTCGGCGCCCGCTTCCTCGACCGGGTCTATACCGAGGCCGAGCAGCGGCTGGCCGACGGCCGGCGGCTCCGGGTCGAGACCTACGCCAAGCGCTGGGCGGCCAAGGAGGCCTGCTCGAAGGCGCTCGGCACCGGCCTCCGCATGGGCATCACCTGGCGCGACATGGGCGTCGTCAACCGCGCGAGCGGCCAGCCGACCATGCGGCTGACCGGCTGGGCCGCGCGCCGGCTCGAAGCGATGACCCCGCCCGGCCACGCCGCCTTCGTCCACGTCACGCTGACCGACGACCACCCGTGGGCGAGTGCGGTCGTGGTGATCGAGGCGCTGCCCGTCGGTCAGGTGCCGCCCGACGCCGGGGCGGACGCCGGCGCATAGACCGTCACCGCCTCGGGGTGGACCTTGACCAGGGCCGGGGTCTCGGCGATCAGCTCGCCGTCGGCGTTCACCACGTGCGGCCGCTTGGTGCGGATCTCGAACTCGGTGCCGCGCGCGGTGCGCACCTCCGACCAGGCGCCGTGCTGGCCGCTCCGGAACGTGCGCAGCATCAGCGCCAGCTTCCAGACGTTGGCGACCTCGAGGCTGTAGAGATCGAGGTGGCCGTCGTCGATCGCCGCGTCCTCGGCCACCACATTGCCGCCGCCGTAGAAGACGCCGTTGCCCACCGCGACCTGCAGCGTGCGGGTGCGGGTCGTCTGCCCGGCCTCGGTGATCCAGGCGGTGAAGTGCTCGGCCCGCGCCAGCGCCCGGAACGCCGCCACCGCATAGCCCGCCCTGCCCCAGCGACGCTTCATCCCGCCGTCGAGCGCGCGTGCGAGCTCGGAGGAGAGCCCGAGCGAGGCGACGTTGAAGAACGGGTGGCCGTTGACCGTCCCGAGGTCGATGCGCCGCCGCCGGCCGGCGAGGATCACCTCGACCGCCGCCTCCGGCGTGTCCGGCAGGTGCAGCGTCCGCGCGAGGTCGTTCGCCGTGCCCATCGGCAGGATGCCGAGCGTGAGCCCGGTCTCCATCAGCGCCGCCCCCGCACGCGAGACGGTGCCGTCGCCGCCGCCGAGGATCAACGCATCGACCTCGGGCGCCGCCTCGCGGATCGCCACCGCGAGCGCGTCGGGGCCGTCGGGCTGCGCCTCGACGAGCGCGACGCCGGCCGCGGCCAGCCGCGCCTTCAC
>JBDHSS010000012.1:0-22981 GCA_039808205.1 Paracoccaceae bacterium
GAGTTCATGCCGATGTTGCCGGCGATGGCGCAGGCGAGCTGGCTCGACGGGTCGGGGGCGTAGAAGAAATCCGCGTCCTCGACGGCACCAGTCACCTTGAGGTTGGTGATGCCGGTCTGCACCCGGATCACGCGGTTCTCGAAGTCGGTCTCGAGCACGCCGTTCATCCGCGCGACGCCGAGGAGCACCGCGTCCGCGGTCGGCAGCGAGCCGCCGGCGAGGCTGGTGCCCGCGCCGCGCGGCACCACCGGCACGCCTTCCTCGTGGCAGACCTTCAGGATCGCGGAGACCTCGGCGGTCGAGGACGGTAGCACCACGGCGAGCGGCGGACAGCGGTAGGCGGTCAGCGCGTCGCATTCGTAAACGCGCAGCTCGGCGGGATCGTCGATCACCGCATCGGGCGCGGCAACGGCGGCACGCAGGCGGCGCAGGATCTCGGCCTTCCTCGCGATCACCGCCGCGTCGGGTTCGGGCATCTGCATCGGAAGCGTCCTCCGCTCTGAACGGGCGGCCGCACCGGCTGGCGTGCGTCGCCGGTAGCCTTGCTCCCGGCCGGTCGACCGCGTTCCGATCGGTCCCATGGTGGCCGATCCGCGCGGCGACGACAATGGCGAAGGCGCAACGAACCGTCGCGGATCAGGCCGGCTCGGCGTCGGGCTGGCGCTCGGGGCGCGCGTCGGCGAAGGCCGCCAGCGCCTCGCACGCCTCGCGCACCCGGAGGAGCCGCGGGAACGGCGCGAGGTCGAGGCCGAAGCGGTCGGCGGAGGCCATCTGCGGCACCAGGCAGACGTCGGCGAGCCCCGGCGCGTCGCCGAAGGCGAAGCGCGCCTCCGGTCCGCGCGCGAGCAGCGCCTCGCAGGCAGCGAGGCCCTCGCCGACCCAGTGCTGGCACCAGCGGTCGAGCCCGTCCTGGTCCTGGCCGTACTCGCGCTTCAGATAGCGCAGCACGCGCAGGTTCTGCAGCGGGTGGATGTCGCAGGCGATGACTTGCGCAAAGCCGCGCACCCGCGCCCGGTCGAGCGCACCCTTGGGCAGGAGCGGCGGCTCGGGGTGGGTCTCGTCAAGCCACTCGATGATCGCGAGCGACTGGCCGAGGACGGTGCCGTCGACCTCGAGCGCGGGGACGAGGCCCTGGGGGTTGCGCGCGAGGAATGCCTCGGCGCGCTGGTCGCCGCGGCGCAGGTGCACCGGCTGGAAGTCGGGGGAAAGCCGCTTGAGGTTCAGCGCGATGCGCAGCCGATAGGCGGCGGAGCTGCGGAAGTAGCCGTAGAGGATCATGGGCGTTCTCCGGCGGGAGAGGAGGGCCGCCCCTGGTTCGCGCCCTGCGGGCGCCGCGTCAAGGCCGCCGGCCGTTCAGCCGCCAGCCGCCGCCCGGAGCCCGGCGATCGCCGGGGCGTAGCCGGCGGGGCCGTTGCGAAAGACCGACGAGCCGGCCACGAAGACGTTGGCGCCCGCAGCGGCGGCGAGCGCAGTCGTCTCGGGCCCGATGCCGCCGTCGACCTGCAGCCAGATCGGCCGCTCGCCGATCATCCGCCGGAGCACGCGCAGCTTGTCGAGCTGCGAGCGCAGGAACGACTGGCCGCCGAAGCCCGGGTTCACCGTCATCGCGAGGATCAGGTCGACGCGGTCGAGCACGTACTCGATCGCCGACGGCGGCGTCGAGGGGTTGAGCGCGACGCCCGCGCGCGCGCCGAGGTCGCGGATGCGCGCGAGCGAGCGGTCGAGATGCGGCCCGGCCTCGGCGTGCACGGTCACGAGATCGGCGCCGGCGCGGACGAAGGCCTCGAGGAACGAGTCGGCCGGCGCGATCATCAGGTGGACGTCGAGCGCCTTCTTCGCGTGCGGCCGCAGCGCCGCCACCATGTCGGGGCCGAGGGTGATGTTCGGCACGAAGTGGCCGTCCATCACGTCGACCTGGACCCAGTCGGCGCCGGCGGCCTCGACGGCGCGCACCTCCTCGCCGAGCCGCGCGAAGTCGGCCGACAGGATCGACGGGACGATGCGCGGCTCGCGCGAGAACGGCGGGATCACTTGAGCCGCCGGATCAGGCTAGAGGTGTCCCAGCGGCCGCCGCCCAGCCGCTGCACGTCCTTGTAGAACTGGTCGATGAGCGCCGTCACTGGCAGCGCCGCGCCGTTGCGGTCGGCCTCGTCGAGGCAGATGCCGAGATCCTTGCGCATCCAGTCGACGGCGAAGCCGAAATCGAACTTGCCGGCGAGCATGGTCTTGCCGCGGTTCTCCATCTGCCACGAGCCGGCGGCGCCCTTGCCGATCACGTCGAGCACCGCCACGCCGTCGAGCCCGGCCTTCTCGGCGAAGGCGAGCCCCTCGGAGAGCCCCTGCACCAGCCCCGCGATGCAGATCTGGTTCACCATCTTGGTGAGCTGCCCGGCGCCGGCCGGCCCCATCAGCCGGCAGGCGCGCGCATAGGCCGCGATCACCGGCTCGGCGCGGGCATAGGGCTCGGCCTCGCCGCCGCACATCACCGTCAGGACGCCGTTCTCGGCGCCGGCCTGCCCGCCGGAGACCGGCGCGTCGATGAAGTGGGCGCCCCGCCCGGCCGCGGCAGAGGCCAGCTCGCGCGCCACCGCGGCCGAGGCCGTGGTGTGGTCGACGAAGACCGCTCCCTCGGCCAACGCGGCAAAGGCGCCGTCCCTGCCAAGCGTGATGCCGCGCAGGTCGTCGTCATTGCCGACGCAGGCGAAGACGAGCTCCGTCCCCTTCGCCGCAGCCGCCGGCGTCGGCGCGGCCGCGCCGCCGTGCTCAGCGACCCAGGCCGCGGCCTTTTTCGCCGTACGATTGTAGACGGTCACGTCGTGGCCCTTGGCCGCAAGGTGCCCCGCCATGGGATAGCCCATGACGCCGAGACCGAGAAATGCCACCCGAGCCATGATCCCGCCGCCCCCGTGCGTTAACCCTTCGTGCGTTGTGCCGCCCCTGATGGCCTGCTATCCGGGCACGGTCAAGGCGACGGTCTGGACGAACCGGGCGAAGGGTTCCGCATGGCGTTTCTGTTCCGGTGGCTGATGCGCACCTTCCTCGCGCTCGCCGCCCTGGCCGCCGCCGGCGTCGCGCTGGCCTATTACCTCGCAAGCCAATCTTTGCCCGACTACAACGCGCGGTTGAAGATCGACGGGTTGGAAGCGCCGCTCGAGATCGTGCGCGACCGCTACGCCGTCCCGCACATCCTGGCCAAGACCGATCACGACGCCTTCTTCGGCCTCGGCTTCGTGCATGCGCAGGACCGGCTGTGGCAGATGACGCTTCTGCGCCGCACGGCGCAGGGGCGGCTCAGCGAGATCTTCGGCCCCGAGACGGTGCCAATCGACGAGCTGATGCGCGCGCTCGACCTCTCCGGCTCCGCGCGCGGTGCCGTCGCGGTGCAGACCGACGCCACGCGCGGCGCGCTGCAGGCCTATGCCGATGGGGTCAACGCCTGGCTGAAGGTGGTGCAGGCCGAGGCGCTCGGCCGCGGCGCGCCGGAGTTCTTCCTGTTCTCGCCCGACATCGCGCCGTGGGTGCCGGCCGATTCGATCGCGGTGCAGAAGCTCATGGCGCTGCAGCTGACCGACAAGGCAGCAATGGAGAGCCTGCGCGCGCGGCTGTCGCTGGTGCTGGCGCCGGAGCGGCTGCGCGACATCGTGCCGGATTCGCCGAACGCGCCGGTCATGGCGCTGCCGAAGTTCGCGGACCTCTTCCCCGACGCCCGGCCGAGCACGCACCTCGCGGCGGCGGCGCCGCTCGACCCGCTGCCGCGGCCGGGCTTCGCCGGCGCCTCGAACGCCTTTGCCGCCGTCGGCAGCCGCACGACCGGCGGCGCGCCGCTTCTCGCCTCCGACCCGCACCTGCCGCTGACCGCACCGTCGATCTGGATGCTGGCGCGCATGGACCTCTCGACCGGGCCGGTGATCGGCGCGACGATCCCGGGGCTGCCGTCGGTCATCATCGGCCGCAGCCCGAGCCTCGGCTGGGGGCTGACCTCGAGCTACCTCGACGATCAGGATCTCTTCATCGAGAAGCTGAACCCGGACAATCCCGAGGAGTACCTGACGCCGCAGGGCTATCGCCCCTTCGAGCGGCGCGACGTCGAGATCGGCGTGCGCGGGGCGCCGCCGGTCAAGGTCACGCTCCGCCGCAGCCGGCACGGGCCGGTGATCCCCGGCGACGGCTTCGACGCCGCGGCGGTGACGCCGCCCGGCCACGTCGCGACGCTCGCCTGGACAGCGCTCACTGCCGACGACCGCTCGGTCGGCGCGGCGATCGAGCTGATGCAGGCGAAGTCCGTGCGCGAGGCGCGCGAGGCGGCGCGCGACTTCCTCGCTCCTTCGCTCAACCTCACGCTGGCCGACGCGAAATCGGTGGCGCTGCAGATGGCCGGGGCGGCGCCGCGGCGGCAGGCGGGCTCGACGAGCCGGGGGCGGCTGCCCTCGCCCGGCTGGCTCGCGGTCAACGACTGGCAGGGCATGCGCCCCTACGAGGAGAACCCCTGGGTGGAGGATCCGCCGAGCGGCGTCGTCGTCAACACCAACAACAAGCTGACCGACGCGGTCTTTCCCGACAACCTGAGCTTCGACTGGGGCGACAGCTTCCGCATCGTCCGCGCCAGCCGGCTGCTCGGCGACCGGCAGTACCACTCGCGCGACAGCTTCGTCGAGATCCAGACCGACGCGGTGTCGGAGGCGGCGCGGGTGCTCTTGCCGCTCATCGCGCGCGATCTCTGGTACTCGGGCGACCCGGCGCCGGAGGGCAGCCCCGAGGCGCAGCGGCAGGTGGCGCTCGAACGGCTCGCCAACTGGAACGGCGAGATGAGCGAGCACGCGCCGGAGCCGCTGATCTACGCCGCGTGGGTGCGCGCGCTGCAACGCCGGCTGACCCAGGACGAGCTTGGGCCGCTCGTCGCGCTGGTGCCGCAGGCCGATCCGGTCTTCATCGAACGGGTGTTCCGCAACGCCGACGGCGCCGCGGCCTGGTGCGACATCCGGCAGACGACGGCCGCCGAGACCTGCACCGAGATGGCGCGGCGCGCGCTCGACGATGCGCTGGCCGAGCTCGCGCGGACCTACGGGCCGCGACTCGAGAGCTGGCGCTGGGGCGACGCGCACCAGGCGCTCCACCTGCACCAGACGCTCGGCAACGTGCCGGTCCTGAAGACCTTGGTGAACATCCGCCAGAGCACGGCCGGCGGCGACCAGACGCTCCTGCGCGGCCAGTCGCCGGCCACCGGCCCCGAGCCCTACCTTAACGTCCACGCCGCCGGCTTTCGCGGCGTCTACGATTTCTCCGACCCGGACTCGAGCCTCTTCATCATCGCCACGGGCGAGAGCGGCCATCCGCTCTCCCGCCACTACGACGACCTCGCTGCGCTCTGGCGCGCGTCGGAATACGTGCCGATGTCGCTCGACGTCTCGCTCGCCCGCGCCGGCGCCGTCGGCGTCACCGAGCTCGAGCCGACGACGCCCACGCCGGTCGGCGGTGCCGGGGGTTAGCGAAGTTCGGTGGAGCGCGGGGCGTGCGGAGCCCGGCACGTATCGCCAGCGGTACCCATCCGCGCGCATCCGCTCTTGGCAGGACGGATGCGGACGGAGTTCGAGGCGAGCACCGATACGCTCCAAGCGTCGCCGGGCAGCAGTGTGACCGAAGCGGGGCCGCTAGCCCCGCGAGTCCCGGGCTTCGCTCAGAGCGATGCCCAGTCGTCGAATTTCCAACCCGGTTGCGCGGGTGTCGGCGCCGGTGCCGGGGCCGGCTTGCGCGGGGACGGCGGTTCCTTGTCCTTCAGGCGGTACATCGTCAACTCCTTCACGCTCTGCCTCTCCGCGTTTCGCGTCGCGGTGGGCAGGTAATCTACGCGCAAGCGTCGAATCTGTTGAGGGTGCGCGCGGCCAATTGATCGTGAGGACGCCGGCTGTGGCGGCGGCGCAACGCGGTCAGTCGGCAGGGGCCGTCAGCGGCACCACCCGAACGGTGTTGCCCTCGGCCGCGAGCGCGATCTCGCCGCGCTTCAGCCGCAGCGCGTCGCGGCCGAAGACCTCGAGCCGCCAGCCGTGCAGCGCCAGGATCTCGGCGTCGGGCGTGCCGTTCGCGATCGCGTCGAGATCGGAACTCGAGGCGATCAGCCGCTGCGCCACCCCCTCGGCCTCGGCGCGCGCCTTGAGCAGCACGCGCAGCAGGTCAGACAGGGCCTCGGAGCCCGGCTTGCGGCCGTGCGCCTCGGCCGGTTGCGGCACCTCGGCCACTGGCACGGCCTCGGCGGTGGCGATGGCAGCGAGGATGCCGTCGGCGATCTCGCCGCGGCGCGCGTCGCGGAGCAGGAGCCGCGACTTGCCCAGGTCCTCAAGCGTCTTCGGCCGGTTCGCCGCCAGCTCCAGGAGCGCGTCGTCCTTGAGGATGCGCGCGCGCGGCACGTTCTTCGACTGCGCCGTCGCCTCGCGATAGCGCGCAAGCTCGCGCAGCGCAGCGATGAAGCGCGGCGCCGAGGAGCGGGTCTTGATCCGGGTCCAGGCCTCGGCCGGATCGGTGCGGTAGGTCGCCGGGTCGGTCAGCACCGCCAGCTCCTCCTCGACCCACGGGCCGCGGCCGGTCTCCTCGAGCTGGCGCGACAGCACGTCGTAGATCCGCCGGAGGTGGGTGACGTCGGCCAGCGCATAGGTCATCTGCGCCGGGCTCAGCGGCCGGCGGCTCCAGTCGGTGAAGCGCGACGACTTGTCGATCGAGGCGCGGGCGATCTGGCGCACCAGCGTCTCGTAGCCGACCTGATCGCCATAGCCGCAGACCATCGCCGCGACCTGGGTGTCGAAGAACGGGTTCGGCAGCGTGCCCGCCTCGACCTCGAAGATCTCGAGATCCTGGCGGGCGGCGTGGAAGACTTTGACGACGTTGTGGTTGCGGAAGAGCTCGTAGAGCGGCTCGAGCGACAGATCCGGCGACAGCGTGTCGACGAGCACGGCGTCGTCGTCGCCCTTGCCGGGGCGGGCGAGCTGCACCAGGCAGAGCTGGGCGTAGTAGGTGCGCTCGCGCAGGAACTCGGTGTCGACGGTGATGTAGGGATCGGCCGCAGCCGCGGCGCAGAACCGCGCGAGGGTGTCGGTGTCGGTGATCGGCGCGGTCAAACTGCGCCTCCGTGGCGCGTGAAGCGGAGAGCAGACGCGAAATCAGATACTTGCAACGAGATCTCCCTGCGGGCGTGGAAATCGTGTGTCACATAGCGCCGCGCAAGGCAAGCGGGCCACGCGGTTCGCGCGCGCTTGTCCCCGACCGGCTTCGCCGGCAGGGTCGCACCGCCAGGCGCGGGAAGCGAATCGGGAGGCCGGGACATGCGAAGCACCACCGCCGCGCTTGCCGCCGCGGGCCTCGCCTGCATCGCGGCGCCGGCCGCGTGCGTCGCGCAGTCGCGCGACCAGATCCGCATCGTCGGCTCGTCCACGGTCTTCCCCTACACCCAGGCGGTCGCCGAGCAGTTCGTCGGCCTGAAGGGCATGCGCTCGCCGGTGGTCGAGGCGACCGGCACCGGCGGCGGGCTGCAGGTGTTCTGCGGCGGCATCGGCACGCCCTACCCCGACATCGCCGGCGCCTCGCGGCGGATCCGGCCGTCCGAGGTGGCCCTCTGTGCGAAGAACGGCGTCGACGACATCACCGAGGCGCGGATCGGCGACGACGGCATCTCGATCGCGCAGTCGGTCGCAGGTCCGGAGATGGACCTGTCGCGGGCCGAGCTTTTCGAGGCGCTGGCCGCGTCGGTGGCGCAGGGGGACGCGATCGTCGCCAACCCGTTTCGCCGCTGGCGCGAGATCGGCCCGGACCTGCCGGACACGCCGATCCAGGTCTTCGGCCCCCCGCCGACCTCGGGCACCCGCGACGCGTTCGTCGAGCTGGTGATGACGCCGGGCTGCCGCGGCTTCCCGGCAATCGCGGCACTCCCGCCCCCGAAGCAGGCGGAAGTCTGCGCCCGGATGCGGCAGGACGGGCCGTTCATCGAGGCCGGCGAGAACGACAACCTCATCGTCAAGCGGCTGGAGGCGGATCCGACCGCGCTCGGCATCTTCGGCTATTCGTTTCTCTACGAGAATGCCGACCGCCTGCGCGGGGTCGCGGTCGACGGCGTCGAACCGACGCCCGCGACCATCGCCTCGGGCGCCTATGCGGTGACGCGGCCGCTCTATCTCTACATCAAGAACCCGCATCGGGCGGTCATCCCGGGGCTCAACGCGTTCCTGACCGAGTATTTCTCCGAGGACAGCATCGGCCCCGACGGCTACCTCGCCGAGCGCGGGCTGATCCCGCTGCCCGAGGCCGAGCGCGCGCAGGTGCGCGCCGACGTGGCGGCGGGCAAGCGGCTTGGGCCGCTCGCCCCGGACGGGCAGGGCTGAGCCCCGCATGGCCGCGCTGCTTCTCGCCGCCATCGGCCTCGCGGCCGGCCTCGCCTACGTCGCCGGCTGGACGGCCGCGCGTCGGTTCGCGCCGCCGCCCGGCACGACGCAGCACTCGCTGCCGAGCTACCACGGCGCCTTCGTCGCGATCTGGGTCGGCGTGCCGGCCTTGGCGCTGGCGCTGGTCTGGGCGGCGCTGCAGGGGCATGTGATCGACGCAGCACTCCTCAGGAGCCTGCCCGCCTCGCTGACCGAGGGCCGGACCGAGGCGGCGCTCGGCCTCACGCTCGCCGAGATCCACAACGTCGCCGAAGGGCGGATCTTCGTGCCGCCTGCACCCGAGGTCGTCGAGGCGGCGGAGCGGCTGAACCGCTGGCGCGGCATCGCGCGCGCAGCACTGGCGGCGCTGACGCTCGCGACGATGCTCGGCGGCTTCGCCCTCGCACGCGCGCGGCTGGCGCCGCGCTTCCGCGCCCGGCACGCGGTCGAGCGGGCGCTGACCGGCTTCATGATCGCCTGCGCGCTGGTCGCGATCCTGACCACCGCGGGCATCGTCGTGTCGCTGCTCAGCGAGGCGATGGCCTTCTTCCGGCTGGTACCGCCCACCGAGTTCTTTTTCGGGCTGCGCTGGGAGCCGCAGATCGCCATGCGCGCCGACCAGATCGCCGGCGCCGGCGCGTTCGGGGCGGTGCCGGTCTTCGTCGGCACGCTGCTCATCGCCGCGATCGCCATGGCGGTCGCGGTGCCGATCGGCATCTACACCGCGATCTACCTGGTCGAATATGCGTCCGACCGGGTCCGCGCCTGGGTGAAGCCGCTGCTCGAGATCCTCGCCGGCGTGCCGACCGTGGTCTACGGCTTCTTCGCGGTGCTGACCGTGGCGCCGGCGATCCGCAGCGCCGGGACGCTCCTAGGGCTTGCCACGTCGCCCAACTCGGCGCTGGCCGCGGGGCTCGTGATGGGCATCATGATCATCCCCTTCGTCTCGTCGCTGTCGGACGACGCGCTGCGCGCGGTGCCGCGCGCGCTTCGCGATGGGTCGCTCGCCATGGGCGCGACGCGGGCCGAGACGGTGACGCGGGTGCTGCTGCCTGCGGCGCTGCCCGGCATCATGGGCGGCGTGCTGCTGGCGCTCAGCCGGGCGATCGGCGAGACGATGATCGTGGTCATGGCCGCGGGGCTCATCGCCTCGATGTCGATCAACCCGCTCGACTCGGTGACGACGGTAACGGTGCAGATCGTGACGCTGCTCGTCGGCGACACCGCCTTCGACAACCCCAAGACGCTGGCGGCCTTCGCGCTCGGGCTCGTGCTCTTTGCGGTGACGCTCGTGCTCAACATCGTGGCGCTCGCCATCGTGCGCCGGTTCCGGGAGCAGTACGAGTGACGCCCGACGTCGCCGAGCCGGCCGAGGTGGCGCTGCGTGCCCCGGCGGAGATCGCGGCGCTACGCCGGCGCCGCTATGCGGCCGAGCGCCGCCTGCGGCTTGCCGGCATCGCCGCGATCTCGCTGGCGCTCGGGCTGCTCGGCCTGCTGGTGGTGACGCTGGTCGTCGGCGGCTGGCCCGCCTTCACCCAGACCAAGGTGCGTGTCGACTTCCCCGTGGAGCGCGCGCTCGTCGATCCGGCCGATCCCGCGGCCGGCAACTTCCGCAAGGTGGTGCAGCTCGGCGTCGCCGGGCTTTTCCCCGAAGCCACGACGCCGCAGGAGCTGCGCGCGGCGGGGAAGATCCTGACGCCGGGCACGCAGTTCCTGTTGCGTAACGCGGTGATAGCCGACCCGAGCCTCGTCGGCCGTACCCTGACGCTGAAGGTGCCGGCCGCCGACCCCTACGACCAGCTCGCCAAGGGGCTCGTCGACCGGGCGACACCCGAGGACCGCCGGCGGCTCTCGGATGCGGACATCGCCCGCTTCGACCGGCTGGTTGCCGAGGGGCGGGTGTCGCGACCGTTCAACACCGCGCTCTTCGTCAACCCCGACAGCCGCTTCCCGGAGACCGCGGGCCTCGCCGGCGCGATGGTCGGCTCGGCGCTGGCGCTTCTCGTCTGCTTCGCCCTGAGCTTTCCGGTGGGGATCGCCACGGCGATCTACCTCGAGGAGTTCGCGCGCAAGAACCGGACGAGCGACGTGATCGAGGTCAACATCAACAACCTCGCGGCGGTGCCGTCGATCGTCTTCGGCCTGCTCGGGCTCGCGGTCTTCATCCAGACCTTCGGGCTGCCGCGCTCGGCGCCGCTCGTCGGCGGCATGGTGCTGGCGCTGATGACGCTGCCGACGATCATCATCGTGACGCGCAACGCGCTCCGTGCGGTGCCGCCGTCGATCCGCGAGGCGGGCTTCGGCGTCGGTGCGTCGCGCCACCAGGTCGTGCTGCACCACGTGCTGCCGCTGGCGCTGCCCGGCATCCTGACGGGGACGATCATCGGGCTGGCGCAGGCGCTCGGCGAGACGGCGCCGCTGCTCCTCGTCGGCATGAACGCCTTCCTCACCAGCACTCCGGGCGGGCTGACCGAGGCCGCGACCGCGCTGCCGACGCAGATCTTCCTCTGGGCCGACAGCCCCGAGCGCGGGTTCGTCTCGCGCACCTCGGCGGCGATCCTCGTGCTGCTCGGGTTCCTGATCGTGATGAACGGCGTCGCGGTGCTGCTGCGGCGGCGGCTCGAACGCACCTGGTAGACATCGGCGACGAGGCTTGCGCATCATGGACACCATGGCCGACACCCGCTCGATCTTCGCCGTCAACCTCGCGCCCGCCCCGGTCAAGGTCGCGGCGCGCGACGTGTCGGTCTTCTACGGCGAGAAGCAGGCGCTCCACGGCGTCGACCTCGACATCCCGGCGAACCAGGTGACCGCGCTCATCGGGCCGTCGGGCTGCGGCAAATCGACGTTCCTGCGCTGCATCAACCGGATGAACGACACCATCCCGGCGGCGCGGGTCAGTGGTGCGATCACGCTCGACGACGTCGACATCTATGGGCCCGAGATCGACGTGGTCGAGCTGCGCGCCCGCGTCGGCATGGTGTTCCAGAAGCCCAATCCGTTCCCCAAGTCGATCTTCGAGAACGTCGCCTACGGGCCGCGGATCCACGGCATGGCGCGGACGCGCGGCGATCTCGAGTCGATCGTCGCCAGCTCCTTGCGGCGGGCGGGGCTCTGGAACGAGGTCAAGGACCGGCTGCGCGAACCGGGCACCGGGCTCTCCGGCGGCCAGCAGCAGCGGCTCTGCATCGCGCGGGCGATCGCGACGCGGCCCGAGGTGCTCCTGATGGACGAGCCGGCGTCGGCACTCGACCCGATCGCCACGTCGGTCATCGAGGAGCTGATCGACGAGCTCCGCACCAACTACACGATCGTCATCGTTACCCACTCTATGCAGCAGGCGGCGCGGGTCAGCCAGCGCACGGCGTTCTTCCACCTCGGCCGGCTGGTCGAGGAGGGCGCGACGGCCGACATCTTCTCCAATCCGCGGGAAAAGCAGACCGAGGACTACATCACCGGCAAGATCGGATAGGAACGCGATGGCCGAGCCGAACGGAGCTGACCTCGACCACCGCACGCTGGCGGCGATGGCGCGCGAGGTCGAGGAGGCCGACCCCATCGCCTGGGGCGCGCTCGCGCTCGACCGGGAGACCGTCTACGACATCGTCGCCTCGCAGATCGCCGAGATGTTCCGCGGCTACGAGACGAGCGGCGTCCGGCGCGACCAGCAGATGGTGATCGCGCTCGCCACCGTGGTGAAGCTGACGGTCGAGAACTTCGTGCTGCACCAGCGGGTGATGCGCGAGCGCCGCGAGCGCGAGTGACGGCGGCCGGACGCCGCCAGGCGTCCGCCGACGCGGCCGCCCCGAAAAGTGAGCCTTGCCCGGTTCCGCTCCACCGCGCGGCCGGTTAGCCTCGTGCCAGGTACATGGCAGGTGCATCATGCCCAAGGCCCCGATCGCCCCCTATGACGAGAGCGTCGTGCATCAGTTCCGGGCGCTCATCCGGGCGGTGCAGCGCACTCCCGGTCACCGGGTGCTCTACGGCTTCGCCATCGGCCTCGTGCTGACCGTCATCGCCACGGCGGTGATGCAGGTGCGGCTGAACGCCTGGAACCGGCCATTCTACGACGCGGTGGCGCGGCGCGACCTTGATGCGTTCTGGCAGCAGCTCGGCGTCTTCTTCATGATCGCGGGCGTGCTGCTCGTCCTCAACGTCGTGCAGACCTGGCTCAACCAGCTCATCCGGGTGAAGCTGCGCGAGACGGCGACGACGGATCTCATCGGCAACTGGATGACGCGCAAGCGCGCGGCGCGGATCAGCCGCGCGGGCGAGATCGGCGTCAACCCCGACCAGCGCATCCAGGCCGACGCCCAGACCCTGACCGAGCTCACGACCGACCTCGGCATCGGGCTCCTGCAGTCGACGGTGCTGCTCGCGAGCTTCATCGGCGTGCTCTGGATCCTGTCCGAGGGAGTGGTGATCCCGTTCCGCGGCAAAGACCTCGCGGTTCCCGGCTACATGGTATGGGCGGCGCTGATCTACGCGGTGTCGGGCTCGCTCGTCTCCTGGCAGGTCGGCCGACCGCTGGTGCGGCTCGGCGCCGACCGTTATGCGCGCGAGGCCGAGTTCCGCGCCGCGCTGGTGCAGGGATCGGAGCGCGCCGAGGGCATCGCGCTCAGCAACGCCGAGGCCGACACCCTGCGCTGGATCGGCGGCAGCCTCGGCACGCTGATCGGCGTGCTGCGAAAGATCGCCTACGCGCGGGCGCGCCTCACCTGGGTGACGGCGGGCTACGGCTGGGTGGCGCTGGTCTTTCCGATCATCGTCGCGGCGCCGGGCTACTTCGCCGGGCGGCTGAGCTTCGGCGAGCTCATGGTGGTGGTCGGCGCCTTCAACCAGGTGCAGCAGTCGCTGCGCTGGTTCGTCGACAACACCGGCTCGATCGCCGACTGGCGCGCGACGCTGCTCCGCGTGATGAACTTCCGCCAGGCGCTGCTGGCGCTCGACGCGGTGGAGGCGGCCGCCGGCCTCGTCGAGCGGACCGAGGGCAACCGCGTCGTCCTCGACGCGGTGCGGGTCGAGACCCGGCACGGTCGCGTCAGCCTCGATCCGCCGCATCTCGAGCTGGGGCCCGGCGAGCGGGCGCTCATCCTCGGCAAGCCGGGCTCCGGGCGCACCAGCTTCTTCCTCGCGATCGCGGGCCTCTGGTGCGCGGGCTCGGGCCGGATCACCGTGCCGCCCGACACCGAGGTCGCCTACCTGACGCAGCGGCCGTTCCTGCTCTCGGGCAAGCTGCGCGCGGCGCTGACCGCCAACGGCAACACCCATGACGACGACGAGCTGCGCGCGGCGCTGAAGCGCGTCGGGCTCGACCAGCTCGCGGGGCGGCTCGACGCGGTCGGGCGCTGGGACCGCGATCTCGGCCTCGGCGAGCAGGAGCGGCTCGGCTATGCGCGGCTGATCCTCGCACGGCCGAAGTGGCTGATCTGCGACGAGGGACTCGACCCGCTCGACGACGTGAACCGGCGGATGATCCTGTCGATCCTGGAGACCGAGCTCGCCGAGAGCGCGGTCCTCAACATCTCGCAGCGTAGCGACCCGGCGCGGTTCTACAGCCGCAAGGTCAACCTCGTCGCCTCGTTCCGCCAGCGGGAGGCGCCGGCGCCCACCGAGCTGCGGGCGCGGAGCGCCTGAGGACGCCCAAAGGATGCCCCTGGGATGCCCCTCGGACGGCTGGCGCCAGCCCTGCGGCCGGTGTAGGGTGCGGAACTCGAGGTTCCCGGAGGAGCGACCCGGATGGCGCCACTGGTGCAGGCTGCCTGCGCCTCGATCCCGGTCGAGACCATCGAGGCGGAGCTGCGATCGGTCTGCGGCGACTTCTCGGTCCGGCCGCGCCAGGCCGCGCGCGGCCTCGTCAACGGCCACGTGGCGGAGCGCCAGCTCGGCGGCGTGACCACCGCTGTCGTCGCGCTCGACGCCGCGAGCGTGGTGCGCGACGCGCGCGCGGTCCGCGCCGCGCCGGGCGAGCATCTCTTCCTCCTGCTGCAGGACGCGGGCACAAGCCGCGTCGTCCAGCGCGACGCCTCCGTCGAGCTGGCCCCCGGCGACATGTATCTGGTCGACTCCGCGCATCCATCCGAGTTCTTCTATCCGGGCGCCTCGACCCAGATCTCGCTGCACCTGCCGCGGCGGGCGATGGTCGAGCGCTTCGGCAGCATTTGCACCGGCGGCGCGGCGATCCTGCGCGACGATCCGCTGCTGGTCGCCATGCGCGCCGTCGTCGCGAAGATGCTGGATGAAGCCCAGGCCGCAAACGCCCGGCTTGGCGAGGGATTTCTGGGGCTGCTCGGCGCGTACTTCCACTGTCTCGAGGCGCAGGCCTCGAGCGCCGAGCGCGCGGCGAACGCGGTCCTGTCGCGGGCGCTGGCGCTGATCGAGCGTCATGCCGCCGACCCCGCGTTCGGGCCAACGGCGCTCGCCGAGCGTCTGAACGTCTCCGAGCGCACCCTGCAGCGCCACTTCCAGACGCTCGGCGAGACTCCGCGCCGCCGCATCCTCCTGGCGCGGCTCGAGGCGGCTCGCCGGCGTCTCGTCGGCGCGGGGGGTGCGGCGAACGTGACCGCCGTCGCGCTCGACAGCGGCTTCAACGATCTGTCCTACTTCTATCGCGAGTTCCGGGCGCGCTATGGCGTCGCTCCGGGCGCGGTGCGGCAGACGCTGGCGGCGACCCCCTTAGGTGGAGGCCGGGGCGATCCACCCCACCTGGCCTAGGTCTCGTCGTCCGGAAGATGGCAGGCGATGCAGCGGCGGGTGGGGCCGGACGGCTTGCCGGCGGCGCGCTCCTCGACGTGGCAGGAGCGACAGAGCGTGTGGAACTGCTCCTCGAGCTTCCCCGAGACCTTGGCGTCGGTGACGTGGCAGGTCATGCACGGCAACCCCATCAGGCGGTCGGCGAACTCGTGATGGCAGGTCTTGCAGGCGACGACGGCGAAATGATCGCTGTGCGCGAAAGTCATCGCGAGGATCGGGGTCGTCCCGCCGTAGCGCGGCGCGCGCTCGGCGACCGCACCGGGCGGCCCGAACGCCACCAGCGCCGCGCCGAGGAGCAGTGCCGCGAGCAGCCCCCACTTCACCACGGCGGCAGGTTCCGCGCCAGCGTGAAGACGCCGACCGCCACGACAGCGACGACGAGATAGCTGCCGAGCGACGGGACCGGGACCGCGGGGAGCCGGCGCAGCATGCTCCGCCCGAAGCAGGCTGCGAGCACGGCACCGGCAAGCAGCGCCGACTGCGGCCAGGTCGGCAGGTAGAAGCCGCTGAGGAGAACATGCAGCGCCGCGGCGATCACCACCGCCACCCCCAGCCAGCGGTGCACACGCCGGAACGTCCGGTAGCGCCGGTGCACGCGCAGGCGCTCGGGCATCCGCGCGAGCACGGTGAGCGCCGCGAGGCCGAGCAGGCCGCCGAGCCCGAGCCACATGTAGAGCGGCGCGCCGGGCACGAGGTAGACCCAGGCCGCGCCGTCGCCGAGCAGGAACCAGAACGCATGGCCGATCGCGAGGCCGAGCACCGCGTAGCCAAGCCACTCGTGCCGCCTGAGCTCGCGCGGTCCGGGCAGCGCGATCATCTGGCCGAGAAGGCCGGCGAGCGCGACGAAGCCGAGCGCGTTGCCCGCGTCCCAGTACCAGCCGCCGCCCACCCGGCCCCGGACGAGGAAGCCCGTCGCCAGCACGAAGCCGACGAGCCCGGCCGGCACCCCCGCGGAGCGATCGGCGCCCGGTGGCAGCCGCCTCCGCAGCAGCAGCGGGCGGCGATCCTCACGCACGCCGGCAGCGGCCGCCGGCAGCAGCCGTCACGGCCACGGGTATTCCGCGATCGTGATGCCGGAGGCGGCCAGCGTCTCGGCAACCTCGCGGCGCAGCGCGACGACGCTCTCGACCGGGACGGCGCGCCGGCGGGTGACCTCCTCGGCAGTGAACGGCTCGCCGCCCCCGCCCCAGGCGTCGAGGATGTAGTTCATCACCGCCGCGATCTCGAAATCGCCGAGCGAGTTGGAGATGACGCCGGGGACATGCATCATGTAGGTGCGCCCGAGGTCGTTCGCGGCGATCTTGCCGACCGAGTCCGGAAACGCCGGCACGCCCGCCTCCGGGGCGCCGACGCCCGAGGGCCGGTGGCACCCCGAGCAATGCAGGAGGTAGTTGGTTTCAGGCGTGCGCGACTGCGCCTCCGCCGCCGTGGCGGCAGAGAGCACGAGGAGCGCCGCCGCGAGTCCCCGGCGCATGGCGGCTACTCCGAGGCGGGCCGCATGGCCCGCAGGTCGGCAGCGGTCAGCGTCTTCGCCCGCGCGGCGGCGATGTCGTCGGCGGTCACCGCCAGCTTGAGCCCGCCGAGGGTCGCGAGCACCCAGCTCGTCGCCTGGGCGAGCTCCTCGTCGGTGGCGATGGCCACCGGCGGCATGGCGAGGCCGAGGTACTTCTGGCCGGCCGCAGTGATCGTGCCGTTGAGGCCGTGGGTGACGACGCCGGCGATGTACTCCGGCGCCTTGTCGCCGAGCCCGCTCCAGAAGCCCGGACGGTTCAGCGGCGGCGCGAGGCCGGGCGTGCCGACGCCACCCGCAGCGTGGCAGGCCGAGCAGCGCGTCTCGAACACCGCCGCCCCGTCGGCCGCCTGCGCCAGCGGAGCGGCGGCGACGAGCCCGGCGACCAGGCCAAGGGCGGCGAAAGCGCGCGCCATGCCGCTACTCCGCCAGGCCCATGACGACCGACACCGTGCAGTGATAGCCCTTGTCGGTATTGGCCATGCACCAGTTGATGTCGTTGTGCAGCCCCATGCGATAGCCGGGACGCTCGCCGATGTTGTTGTAGCAGTAGGAGGCCGAGGGCACGAGCGGCTTGCCGCAGCAGTCGTTGTAGGAGATGAGATAGGACTTGCCGTCGTCGGGGTCGGCGCAGGTGCCGACCCACGACACCGCCGACACGGTCGAGCCCGGCGGGCACGAGGTCATCGAGCCGCCGGACTGCTCGCAGACGAAGCCGTCCATCGCGCAGTGCCGCCAGTAGGCGCAGACGTCGGCACCCTCGCCCTCGACCTCGGTGGCGCTGGCGCGGCGGTCGAACGGCAGGACGGGCGCGAGCACCACGCCGCCGAGCAGCGTGCCGCCGGCCTTGGCGAGGAAGCTGCGGCGGCCGTGCAGCCGGGCAGTCGTACGCGCCTGGGCTTCGGTCGCCTGATCGAGGCGGGACAACAACCGATCCAAGAAGTTTGTCATGGTTCTGGCTTCCTTGGGTTTCCGTTATGCGGCTAGGCGGCGGTGAGCGCGGCGAGGGCCTGCAGCGAGGGCACGCCGGTCTCGGAGGCGGTGAGCAGGCTTTCGAGCTGCTCGCGATTGTTCACGAGCCCCTTGGCGCGGATGGTCCCGTCCGGCCCGATCAGGACGGCGAACGGCAGCTTGGCGATCCGGAACGCCATCCCGAGCTCGGAGGACAGCGTATAGGGGAAGCCGCCGAGCCCCTCGGCGTCGATCAGGCGGCGATGCAGCGCCTCGCGCCCGTCCGAGGCGAGGATGACCTCGAGCCGGCGGCGCTCGTCGCTCCGGAGCGACCGCAGGGCCGGCAGCAGCGCCTTGCAGACCGGGCAGCTCGGCGACAGGAAGAACACGAGCCGCCCCCGCTCCTGCACGGCGCCGAGCGAGAAGCCGGCGCCGTTGAGATTGGGCAGCGCCAGATCCGGCGCCCGGGCGCCGACCTCCGGCCCGGCGTTGGAGATCATCGCGCCCGCGGGCGCCACGCGCTCGAACAGCACCCCGACCTGGCGGGCGAGCGCGTAGATCACCACGAACTGGACCAGCACCACCAGCCAGAGCGCCGCGACGGCGAAGACGAGGGTTTGCATCGTGCGACCTCTCAGGTTGCGCGGGCTGCCCGCACGTGGGGCAGGTGCGAGGCGAGCTTCTCGGCGAGGCCGTAGCTCGCGAGAAGGGTGAGCGCGGCCGCGACCGCGATGAGCATGCCGGGGAACCCGACCGGCTCGGCCGGCAGGAGCGCCGTGGCGAGCGCGAGCGCGGCGAGGACGCCGTTGCGCACGAGCATCACCGGCGAGATCGGTTGCGGCGCGCCACCGCAGCCGCAGTCGATCTCGGTCCGGCCCTGCCCGAGCGCGCGCGCCATGAGGAGCGCGTAGCCGGCGAAGAGCGCCGCCGCCGCGAGCGCGCCCGCCGGGCGTGTCAGCGGCGCGACGAGCGCCAGCGCCGCCGCGGCCTCGGTCACGGCCAGGCCGCGGACGAGATGCGGCACCCAGCTCTCCGGGACGGCCTCGTAGTCGAGCGCCGCGCCGACCGCCCGGTAGTGGTCGGCCAGCTTGTGCCAGCTCGCCCGCGCCAGGATCAGCGCGAGGAACGCGGCGAGCGCCAGGCCGGCGAGCGAGAGGGCCACCGCCATCTCAGTAGTCCGCGGTGACGACCGTCGGAAACGCCCCGACGCCCTCGTGCTCGGAGGCCTTTGTGAGCTTCACTTCGTCGCCGAGCGCCACGGAATACTTCACCAGCGAGCCGGTGTGGGTGAGCCCGTAGAGATCGGGGGCGTCGCCCTTGGTCACGGTGATGATGGTCTCGCCGTTCGCCGGCGAGCGGCCCTTCACCTTGAAGCTCGTCGCGTCCACCGCCCAGATCTCCTCGGCGGGGTTCTTGTGCGAACCCTCGGCGACACCCTTGTGCATCATCACGAAGATGGTGTTCGACGGCGCGTGGTAGGCGAGAAGCACCATGCCGCCCGGCGCCCAGTCGCCCTCGGCGATCGAGGTGGTGCCGGCGAGCTTCGGCGTATCGCCGCTGTCGTCGACAGCGTAGAAGGTGCCGCCGAACGAGACGTAGACGAGCTTGCCGCCGACGCGCACCGGGTTCGAGAACAGCGGATCCTTGTCGGCATCGAAGATCTGCGCCGACTTCGCGGGCTGGCTCGCCTTGCCATCGGCGTCGAAGCCGTAGCTGACGAAGGTGCCGTCGCCGCAGATCACGGTGAACTTGCGGCCCTCGGCCGCCGGCATCGCGGTCCAGCAGCCGGGCGTCGGCACCTCGGCGACCTGGGCGCCCTTGGCGAGGTCGACGATGGAGACCGACGTCGCCGGGGTCGCGTTCTGCACCAAGAGGAACTTGCCGTCGTCGGCGAGGTTCAAGAGCGACGGCTGGCTGATCGCCTGGGCGAACTTGTCGGAGATCTCGAACTCCCGCCGGGCGGTCAGGCTTTGCACGTCGAACTCGTGCACGACGGTGTGGACCTTGCCGTAGGAGTAGCGCTCGAGAAAGTCCGAGACCGTGTAGAGGGTCTTGCCGTCGTGCGACATCACCATGTTGGCGAAGGTGCCGGTGCCGATGTTGCCCTTGAAGGCGAAGTCGTCGGCGCCGAACACGTAGACCGGCGACGCCCCGACGATGCCGAAGTCCATGACGAGCACGTTGGGGCCCGGCTTGATCGTCTTCTCGACGGTCAGGGTCTCGGGCGCGATGGGCTCCTGCGCCGACGCCGCTCCGGCGAAGGTCGCAAGCGTCAAGAGTGCGATGGTCGTCCTCACGATGCCGTCTCCTGTTGAGGATTCGCGGAGCTTACAGGATCGACCGCGTCGGTCGATCCACTTGTGAGCCCGGCTCTTCGGGATTTCGCCGGGGGTACGCGCCCCCTGCCCGTTCAGGCGAAGATCACCTGCGCGGAGGTGTATTCCTTGAGCCCGTCCTCGGCGAACTCGACGCCGAGGCCCGACTGCTTGACGCCGCCGAACGGCGCGTTCGGCTGGATCATGCCGTGCTTGTTGATCCAGACCGAGCCGCATTCCATCCGGCGCGCCACCGCCTTCGCCGCGTCGATGTCGCTCGACCAGACCGAGCCGCCGAGGCCGTTCGGGCTGTCGTTGGCGGCGGCAATCGCCGCCTCGACGTCGCTGTAGCGGATGATCGGCAGCGCCGGTCCGAACTGCTCCTCGTCGACGAGGGGCGCGCCGTTCTCGAGGCCGGCGATGATCGTCGGCGGGAAGAACAGGCCCTCGCCCGGCGCGCCGCCGAGCAGCACCCGGCCGCGGGTCGCCGCGTCGGCGACGAGGCGCGCCAGCTTGTCGTGCTGCATCCGGTTCTGCACCGGGCCGAGCGCGGAGCCCTCGTCGAGGCCGTCGCCGACCGGGATCGCGCGGGCGTAGGCGACGAGCGCGTCGCAGACCGCGTCGTGAATGCTCTCGTGCACGTAGAGGCGCTTCATCGCGGCGCAGGTCTGGCCGTTGTTGATGAAAGCGCCCCAGAACAGGCCCTCGGCGATCTTCGCGGGGTCGGCGTCGGGCAGGACGATGCCGGCGTCGTTGCCGCCGAGCTCGAGCGTCAGCCGCTTCAGCGTATCGGACGCTGAGCGCATCACTGCTCGGCCGGTGGCGCTCGACCCGGTAAAGACGATCTTGGCGATGTCGGGGTGCGCCGACATTGCGGCGCCGACGTTGAAGCCCTGGTCGTCGCCCGAAATGGAATTGAGCACGCCCGCCGGCAGCACCTCGTTCAGGATCTCGACCATCCGCAGCGTGGCGAGCGGCGTGTAGGGCGACGGCTTGATGACGACGGTGTTGCCGGTGCGGAGGGCGGGCACGACGTGCCAGACCGCGATCATCACCGGGAAGTTCCAGGGCGTGATCGAGCCGACGACGCCGAGCGGCTTGCGGGTGAGCTCGACGCGGCCCTCGTTGGTGTCCTGCAGCACCTCGACCGGCAGCGACAGGCCGGCGGTATAGCTCGCCCAGGCGGCGGCGCCGCCAAGCTCCCAGCGCGAGCCGAGGCCGTTGAGCGGCTTGCCCTGCTCGAGGGTGAGGATGCGGGCGAGCTCCTCGGCGTGCTCGCCGAGCTTGGCGGTCACCGCCTCGCAGGCCTCGCGCAGCGTCGCGTCGTCCTGCGCCGACCACGCCGGAAACGCGCGCTTGGCCGCCGCGACCGCGGCATCGAGCTCGGCGGCGCCGGCGTTCGGGGCGCGGCCGGCCTCGGCGCCGGTCGACGGATTGCGCACGGCAAAGCTCTCGCCGGTCGCGACGGGCTGGCCGTCTATCGTCATCCTGAACTCGGTCATCGTCGACGCCTCCCCTGCTCGGGCCCGCTTGGCTACGGTCCGTTGCCGGTGAGACTACGCCCTTGTCCGGGGTGAAACTTGGACGCAGCCGCCAGTCGCTTTGGATTCTTCCGCCACCCGGCGCTCAGGCGGCGGCAAGCGCCGCGATGCGGCGCAGCGCCAGCTGGTAGCCTTGGGTTCCGCAGCCGACGATGATGCCATCGGCCCGGAGCGAGACATAGGAGTGGTGGCGGAAGCTCTCGCGCTTGTGGACGTTCGAGATGTGCACCTCGATCACCGTGCCCTCGAAGGCATTGAGCGCATCGAGGATCGCGACCGAGGTGTGGGTGAAGGCGCCCGGATTGATCGCGATGCCGACCGCCGCCTCGCGCGCCTCGTGGATCCAGTCGATGACCTGCCCCTCCCAATTCGACTGCCGGAAGCGCAGCTCGAGCCCAAGCTCGGCGGCGAGCGCGCTACAGTCGCGCTCGACGTCGGCAAGCGTCTCGTGGCCGTAGATCGCCGGCTGGCGCTTGCCGAGGAGGTTGAGGTTCGGGCCGTTCAGCACGTAGACGAGATGGGGCATGGGGCTCTCCGGGGATCCGCGCGGCCGACTATCGCGCAGCGCCCGAGCGCAGGTCAAATTCCGAAGGAACACGCGGGATAACCTCTGGTTATCCGGGCAACGGCCTCAGACGTTCGCCACCTCGTAGTCCGCGGGCACCGAGTGGGCGACGACGAGGCGCATGTTCGGCAGGTCATTGCCTTCGAGCTTGTCGCGGATCGCTTCCGGCGTCATGCCGTAGCCCTGCCAGCGCGCGCGGAGCCGGGCCTCGAGCGTGGGCTCCGGAACCGCGAGGAAGACGGTGGCGTCGAAGCTCGGGCGCAGCGCGGCCCAGGCGGGATCGTCGAGCAAGAGGTAGTTGCCCTCGACGAGGATCAGCCGGGCGGCGGCGGGGATGATGCGCGCACCGGCGCGGGCGATCTCGATCGCGCGGTCGAAGACCGGCACCGCCACGTCGCGGCCGTCGTCGGCGCTGAGCCGCGCGAGCATGGCGGCGAGGCCGTCGACGTCGAAGGTGTGCGGCGCGCCCTTGCGTGGCCGGTGGCCGCGGGCGTGGAGCACGGCGTCGTCGTAGTGAAAGCCGTCCATCGGCAGCACCTCGACGGCGAGCCGCGGCGCAATCGCCGCGTGCAGCCGGTCGGCGAAGGTGCTCTTGCCGGCCCCCGGCGCGCCCGCGATGGCGACGAGCCGGCGCGCCCGCCCCTGCCCCGCCGCGAGCGCGTCGGCGAGCCCCGCGAGGTCCACGCGCACGGTCATGGCAGGCGGCTCCGCGCGCGAGCGTCGGAGGGGCAGGAGCGGATCGGGACCTTCTGCGGCATTCCGGCGGCCTAGCACGCCGAGGCGCACGGCGCACGGGGATTCGGGGGCGTGCAATTCCGGCTGTTCCGTTGCTCTACCCGCGTGCGTCAGCCTGTCGGCGGCGTTGCGGTCGAGGCGCGGACGACGAGGTCGGTGGCGAGCGTCTCGCGGCGGATGGTGTCGCCCGGGTCGAGAAGGATCTCGAC
>JBDHSS010000013.1:0-22494 GCA_039808205.1 Paracoccaceae bacterium
CGGGTCGCGGGCATGCGCTGGCCCTCGCGGGCGAGCGCGTCGATCGCCTGCGCGAGCAGCGCCGCGCCCTGCGCGGAGACGGTGCCGCGCCCGGCGTGAGGGTCGGCGAGGTCGACCGCCTCGCCCGGCGCGATCAGGCTCACCCGCACCCCGTTCAGGATCAGGCTGTCGCTGTGCAGGAGCTGCGCCGCGGGGTCGAGCTCGACCAGCACGAAGCCGTAGCGGCCCGCGGCCTCGAGCCGGCTGCCGCCGGCGGAGGCGATCACCGCGCTCTCCTCGAAGATGCCGACGCCGAAGCGCTCGCCTTCCTCGGCGCAGGCGACGACGAGGCGGCCGAGCCGGTTGCCGTCCATGAGGTTTTGGTCGACGATGCCGCCGCCGAAGAGCCCGATGCCCTCCTGGATGACGAGGCCGCGGTGGCCGGTGTCGGAGGAGACGCCATAGCGCAGCGCCTCCCACGAGCTGCCGCCAGCGATCATCACGCCTGAGAGCGCGGAGGCGGCACCGCTCGCCGCGACGAGGACGGCACCGCGGGCGTGGGCGTGGGCGATGGCGCGCAGCACCGCGCTCTCCTCGCCGCGGTGCAGCAGCGTCTCGACCAGCCGGATCTGGTTGCCGCCGCAGAGCAGGATCGCCGGCAGGCCCGCAATCGTCTCGAGAAGCTCGCTGTCCTGGGCGGCGTAGTCGACGGTGTCGATCGTCACCCCGAGATCGATCCCGGCAATGCCGTGCCGGGCGAGAAGCTCGATGTGGTCGCGCGCGGTGGCGGCCGCGCTCGCCGACGCGGCGGCCAGCACCCCGACGGGGCCGGAGCCGAGGAGCGGCAGCACGGCGGCGAGCATCGCCTCGCCGCGTCGGAGCGGCGACGAGCCGAGGAGCACGATCCGCGCCTCCGGGTTCGGCGTGATGCCGAAGCTCCGCGATTGCCGCCCGGGGCCGTCGGCAGCCCGGGTGAGGCTGAGCTGCCGGCGCGCGATCGCGCCGCGGAAGTCGAGCGCGGTCATCCGGAGCCCTGAGTCAGGCGTGGCGATCAGCCCCTTCGAGCGGCGCGGCCGGCGCTCGAGCGCGACAGTGACGTTGACGCCCGAGCGCGCGTCGAAGGCCTCGGCGGCGTCGGCGGTGTAGTGCGCCGGGTCGGCGAGGACGAGCCGGGTGGTTAGGTCGTAGAGCGTATAGGCGCCGAAGGCGTTGCGCCGCGACCGTGCCGGCGCGCGGTAGGCGACCTCGCGCGCCCGCACCCGGCGCTTGGCCGCGCCCGGCCGGGCGCGGAAGCTCGCGAGATCGAGGCTGTCGCCGTCGTCGAGGTAGCTGATCCGGAAGGGCGGCAGCCCGCCCTCGGCCGCGGGCCGTCGCCGCGCGCCGAAGTCGACGAGCATGACGCCGTACTCGCCGCAGACGCGGGCGCTCGCGCCCTCGACGAGAAGCGCGGTGTTCTCGTCGACGCCGAAGCCGCGGCGCACGCCGGCGGCGGCCATCGCCACCACCAGCCGTCCGAGCCGGCCGCGCTTGATGAAGTGCTGGTCGACGATGCCGAACGGGAAGAAGCCGAGGCCGTCGCCCATGAGAAGGCCGGGAAGCTCGGGGTCGACCACGCGGCCATGCACCACCGATTCGATCGAGGTGCCGCCGAGGATCATCGGCTGCGACATCATCGCCGCCCCGGCGCTCGACCCCGCGACGAGCCCTCCCGCGGCCTGCGCCGCACGGATTGCGGAGAGGACCGGCGTCTCGACGCCGCCCGGCGCCAGGGTGCCGACGATCTTGGCCTGGTCGCCGCCGGTGAAGTAGACGCTGCCGTAGTCGGCGACGCGCGCCGCAAGGCCCGGGTCGCGCGCGAGGTCGGCAGTCTCGGCGGTCAGCGCCGCCGCCTCCGCGTCGAAGCCGTGGCTCTGGAACACCTGCACCGTCTCGGCCGCCACCGCCTCGGGCTCGGAGGAGGCGGTGGCGAAGACGAGGATGCGCCCGGCCGACAGCCGGTGCAGCTCGCCGTAGATCGCGATGTTGGAATCCTCCAGCCGGCCGCCGATCACGGCCAGCCGGTTGCCTGCGAGCGCGGCCGCTGCCTCCTGGCCCATGCCTTCGGTCAGGCGTCGGGCACGATGCGGACGCCGCGCGCGTCGCTCTCGACGCGCCAGCCCGCGGGAACGTCGAAGCCGGCGGCGGCAACGCGGTCGGCCGGTGGCACCGGCACCGGCTTCTCCTTCGGGTGGAAGTAGATGATCTGCTTCCACGAGCGGGTGATGTTGTCGCAGAAGACGAGAACGAGGTCGTTCGGTCGCGCCATGGCGAGCGCCGCGGCGATCGAGGCGGTCTCGCTCTCGGCGAGCTCGATCGCCTCGGGCGCCACGCCGTGCGCGACGAGTGCTGCCTGCAGCATGCGCGGGATCTCGTCGGGCGCGCGGCCGCGCGGGTTGTCGTCGGAGTGGCAGAGGTAGCGGTCGAAGTGGCCGGCGACCTTGGCGGCGATCGCCTCGACGTCGGCATCGCGCCGGTCGCCCGGGCAGGTCACGCAGACGATGCGGCGGCCGATCGGCGCCAGCCGCTCGACGAGGTCGACCATGGCGCCGACCGCGGCCTCGTTGTGGCCGTAGTCGAGGATCACGCGGAAGCCGTGCTCGTCGAAGATGTTCATGCGCCCCGGCGACTGGAAGAAGGTGTTGTCGAAGGTACGGAGCCCGGTCCGGACCTGGTCGAGCGTAAGACCGAGCGCGTAGGCCATCGCTGCGGTGAACATCGCGTTCTCGACGTTGTGCAGCGCCTTGCCCTCGACGGTCGCCGGGATCAGGTGCGTCCAGATCAGCGGCAGCTGCGCGCCGTGGTCGTAGATGACGATCTGGTCGCCGTTGAGGCCCTGCTCGAGGACGACCGCGCGCTTGCCGAGGCGGATGTGCTCGCGCACGAGCGGGTGGTCGGGGTTGCGCGTCACCCAGCAGAGGTTGGGCGCGGTGATCCGCGCCGCCATCTTCAGCGTGTGCTCGTTGTCGGCATTGAGGACGGCGGTGTCGCGCGCCACCTCGACCACGAGGCGCTTGACGTCGGCGAGGCCCTCGACACTGTCGACGCCGCCGAGCCCGAGGTGGTCGGAGGTGACGTTGAGCACTGCGCCGACGTCGCACCAGGCGTAGCCGAGCCCGGCGCGCACGATGCCGCCGCGCGCGGTCTCGATCACCGCCATGTCGACCATCGGGTCGCGCAGCACCATCTGCGCCGACTTCGGCCCGGTCATGTCGCCCTTCACCGTGACGTTGCCGTCGATGTAGACGGCATCGGTCGAGGTCTGGCCGACGACGTGGCCGGCCATCTTGAGGACGTGCGCGAGCATCCGCGCCGTCGTCGTCTTGCCGTTGGTCCCGGTCAGGGCGGCGATCGGGATCCGCGCCGGGGTGCCTTCGGGAAACAGCATGTCCATGACCGCGCCGCCGACGTCGCGGCCCTGGCCCTCGGAGGGGGCGATGTGCATGCGCATGCCGGGCCCGGCGTTGATCTCGCAGATCGCGCCGCCGGTGTCGCGGTAGCTCTGGGTGATGTCGGTCGTCAGGAAGTCGACGCCGCCGATGTCGAGGCCGACGGCGCGGATCGCGCGCTCGGCCATCAGCTTGTTGTCGGGGTGGATGACGTCGGTCACGTCGATGGCGGTGCCGCCGGTCGAGAGGTTGGCGGTCTTGCGCAGGTAGACGACCTCGCCCTCGGTCGGCACGCTGTCGTGGCCGTAGCCCTTCGCCGCGAGGAGCGCGTCGGCGGCGGCGTCGAGCTCGAGGCGGGTCAGCATGTTCTCGTGGCCGGCGCCGCGGCGCGGATCCTGGTTCACCGTCGCGACGAGCTCGGCGACGGTGTGCCGGCCGTCGCCGGTGACGTGGCCGGGCACGCGGCGGGCGGCGGCGACGAGCTTGCCGTCGATGACGAGGAGCCGGTGGTCGTCGCCCGCGATCATGCTCTCGACGACGACGCCCGAGCCTTCCGCGAGCGCGCGGTCGAAGGCGTCGGCGACCTCGGCGTCGGTGGTGAGGTTGACGGCGACGCCGCGGCCGTGGTTGCCGTCGACGGGCTTCACCACCACCGGGTAGCCAATCGCCTTGGCGGCATCGACCGCGTCCTCGGCGTCGCGAACGTGGTACTGCTTGGGGACGGGGAGGCCGAGGTCGGAAAGGAGCCGGGTGCAGAGCTCCTTGTCGGCGGCGATCTCCACGGCGGTGTGCGAGGTCTGGCTGGTCAGCGCCGCCTCGATGCGCTTCTGGTGCTTGCCCTGGCCGACCTGGATCAGGCTCGCGTCGTTGAGCCGCAGCCACGGGATGTCGCGGGCCTCCGCCGCGCGGACGAGCGCCAGCGCCGAGGGGCCGAGCGAGCGGCGTTCGGCGAAATAGTCGAAGTCCTCGATCGCCTCGGCGATGTCGAGCGCCTCGTCCTCGCGCGGGGCGATGAGCTCGAGGATGACGGTGCGCGCGACCTCGCCGGCCTCGAGGCCGACCTCCTCGGATTCGTAGCCGTAAAGCACCTCGACGTGCTCGGCGTCGGGACCGGGGCGGACGAGCGCGATGTCGGCCGGGGTGCCGGCGCGGTTCTGCAGCGCGACGGCCGTCTGCGCCATCAGCTCGCCGAGCCGGCAGTCGGCGGCCTGCAGCCGGTCGGCGAACGGCTGGCCCTCCTCGGTGGCGGCGGTGAGAAGCCCGGGCAGCTGCTCGAAGAGCGGGCCGAGATCCTCGGCGTAGTCGGAGACCGGCCGTTCGGCGCGCCGGTGCAGGTCGACGGTCAGGCGGATCAGCGGCCGGCGGGCATAGACGTTCGGCCCGACATAGACGCCTCTCGATACGATCTCCATTGCCGCTCCCCGCGCCGGAAGGTTCCTCGCGCCAGTCGTAACGTTCCTCGGATGCTTCGGAAAGGGGCCAGCGAGTGGACGGTGTTCGAGCTCTGGCACGATTTGCGGACCATTCGCGAAGGGTGTCCACGCAAGTTGCTCTTAGCCACAGACGCGCGTATATTGAAACCTCAAAATTGACCATTGGAGATTGCAATGCGTTTTAAAGCACGAGAATCAAATCGGCGGGTGGGATCCAATATTCTCGCCTTCCTTATGGGCGTCGTTTTGATCGCCTTCGCGGCCTTCGTCTTGATCAGCCGACGCAATCCCTTGGAAGACGTCCCCTACCACGTCGTTGTTGGAGTTTCCTCTCTTATCTTCGGCCTGGTTCTGCTGGCTTGGGTGAGGAGCGATTGGAACAAATGGATCGGCAACGAGACGGTCAACATGGTGGTCGGAGTAATTGCTGCGCTCATCGCGATTAGCGCCTTTGCTCAGCAGATAGACAATTCTTCCCCCACGGTAGGCATGTTCTACGCAATGGGCGTCGGCGGCAGCCATTCCGAAGAAGGAAACTGAGACTCTAAGGGGAGCGCTCGCGCGCTCCCCCCGCGCTCTAGTGCTCGCCGCCGGCCATCGCCGCCTCGCGCAGCTGCGCCTCGGTGGCGGACGCGCCGTTGAAGACGAAGTTGAGGAAGACCGCGCCCACGGCCGCGAGGATGATGCCCGAGTCGATCATCGGATGGATCGCGTGCGGCAGCCACATCTTGAAGTCGGGCGCGACGAGCGGGATCATCCCGAGCCCGATCGAGATCGCCACGACGAAGAGGTTGTTGCGGCTGCTCGCGAAGTCGACGCGCCCGAGGATGCGCACGCCGGTCGCCGCGACCATGCCGAACATCACGAGGCCGGCGCCGCCGAGGACGACCGTCGGCAGCGCCTCGACGAGCGCGCCCATCTTGGGGATGAGCCCGAGCACCACCATGATCGCGCCGCCCGCCACGCAGACATAGCGCGAGCGGATGCCGGTGACGCCGACGAGGCCGACGTTCTGGCTGAACGAGGTGTAGGGGAAGGTGTTGAAGACGCCGCCGATCACCGTGCCGAGGCCGTCCATCCGGAGGCCTGCCGACAACGCGGGCTGCGTCAGCTTCTTGCCGGTGATGTCGGAGAGCGCGAGGAACATGCCGGTCGACTCGACGAGCGTCACCAGCATGACGATGGTCATCGTGGCGATCAGCACCGGATCGAAGATCGGCGTGCCGAAGTGGAACGGCCGGATGGGCGCGAACCACGACGCGGCGGCGATCTTCTCGAAGTGCATCAGCCCGAGCGAGGCGGCGATGACCGCGCCGACGATGATGCCGAGGAGCACCGCGATGTTGGAGAGAAAGCCGGTCGAGAAGCGCGCGAAGGCGATGATGATCGCGAGCACCACGACCGAGAGGATGATGTTCTGCACCGGCGCATAGAGCGGGTTCGCCACCGATGCGGCGAGCTTCAGGCTTTCGGGCGCCGGCGGCAGCGCGCTGCCCATGGCCTTGGCCGCATCGAGCCAGGCGGTGTTGGCCGGGTCGACCAGCATCGGCGCGGTCGGGCCGAACGGGTTGCCGAAGATCCAGTTGATGCCGATGCGCATCAGCGAGATGCCGATCACGAGGATGATCGTGCCCGTCACCACCGGCGGGAAGAAGCGCAGCATCCGGCTGGCGATCGGCGCGAGGAAGATGGTGATGAGGCCGGCGCCGATGTTGGCGCCGAAGATCATCCGCGCGCCGTCGATGCCGGGATGGGCCGCGGCGACCGAGAGCATCGGCCCGACGGCGGTGAAGGTCACGCCCATCATCACCGGCAGGCGCACGCCGAACCAGGGGCCGGCGCCGTAGGACTGCAGGATCGAGACGATGCCGCAGCAGAAGAGGTCGGCGGAGATCAGGAAGGCGACGTCCTCAGGCGCGAGCTGCAGCGCGCGCCCGATGATGAGCGGCACGGCGACCGCGCCGGCGTACATGACGAGAACGTGCTGCAGGCCAAGCGCGAAGAGCTTTGGCGCGGGCAGGATCTCGTCGACCGAATGGGGGGCATTGTCCATGCGTCAGGCTCTCTCCAGTTGGCTCGGGACGGGCCGAGCCATTCCTGGCGCCGGCAGTCCCGAAACGGTTTCGTGACCGCCGATCCTGAAGAGAGGGACGCGCTTAGTCTACCACGCCATCGGCGAAGCTGCTTCGCGATTCCGCGGGTAATCCGGGCGACAGGGCGCCTACCCCCTACCTAGGCACTCGCGAGGCGATTTCAAGGGGAGGCGCGAACGCCTCCCTCGTGCGGGCGCGGGATCGTCAGTGCGCGGCGCCCTCCTCGACCGCTTCCCAGCCGTTGTAGACGAGGTTCAGGATCACCGCGGTGACGGCGGCGAGCAGGATGCCGCTGTGCAGCAGCGGTGAGAGAACGTGCGGCATCTGGTCGAAGAAGTGGTCGGAGAGCTCGGGGATGAGCCCCATGCCGATCGAGATCGCGACGATGTAGAGGTTGTGCCGCTTGGCGCCATGGAACTCGACGCCGTGCAGGATGCGGATGCCGGTCGCCGCCACCATGCCGAACATCACGAGGCCGGCGCCGCCGAGCACGAACTGCGGGATCGAGGCGACGAGGAGCGCGAGCTTCGGCATCAGCGCGAGCGCCAGCATGATGATGCCGCCGGCGACGGTGACGTAGCGGCTGCGCACCCCGGTGACGCCGACGAGGCCGACGTTCTGCGAGAACGAGGTGTGCGGGAAGGTGTTGAGGATGCCGCCGATCAGCGTGCCGAGGCCGTCGACGCGCAGGCCCTTGGCGAGGTCGGCCTGGGTGATCTTCCGGTGCGTGAGCTCGCCGAGCGCCAGGAACATGCCCATCGACTCGATCATCACCACGATCATCACCACGCACATCGTCGCGATCGCGATCGGGTCGAACACCGGCGCGCCGAACATGAAGGGATAGATCGCCGCTGCCCAGGGTGCCTCGGAGATCCCTGCGAAGTTCACCTGGCCGAGCGCGAGCGCGATGCCGAAGCCGACGATGAGGCCGACGAGCACCGAGATGTTGGCGAGGAAGCCCTTCACGAAGCGGGTGATGAGCACGATCGAGGTGAGCACGATCAACGAGACGTCGAGGTAGAGCGGCGCGCCGAAGTTCGGATTGCCGACCCCGCCGCCGGCCCAGTTGGCCGCGACGCGCAAGAGCGACAGGCCGATCACCGCGATGATGACGCCGGTCACCACCGGCGGAAACATCGGCAGCAGGCGGCTGACGAACGGCGCGACCACGATGCCGAAGACGCCGGCGGCGATCACCGCGCCGAAGATGCCATTGATGCCGAGCGAAGGGTCGGCGGCCATGGCCAGCATCGGCCCCACCGCGGCGAAGGTGACGCCCATCATCACCGGCAGGCGGATGCCGAACTTCCAGAAGCCGATCGACTGGATCAGCGTGACGATCCCCGCCGCCAGCAGGTCGGAGTTGATGAGGAGCGCCACCTGGTCCTTCGGCAGCTTCAGCGCGCCACCGATGATGAGCGGCACCGCCACGGCGCCGGCGTACATCACCAGCACGTGCTGGAGCCCGAGCACTGCGAGCTGGCCGGCCGGCAGCACCTCGTCGACCGGGTGCACCGTGGCACCCGACCCGAGGCTCCGGCCCTCGTCGTTGGTCATCGTCATTGGCAGCATGTCCTCCCCTTGGCGCGTCCGTCGCGGGCTCGCCCGCTCGTCCGCTCCAGGGTGCGGTCATGTCGGCTTTCTGTCCACGCTAGAGCGGCTCGCGGCGCGACCAAGCACTTTCGCGAATCCGCAGGCAATCGGTCAGATCTGCTTCTCCGGCATCCGCACGACCAGCCCGTCGAGCGCGTCGGTCACGCGAAGCTGGCAGGTCAGCCGGCTGCGCTCCGGGTCGGGCTCCCAGGCGAAGTCGAGCATGTCCTCCTCCATCGCCTCCTTCGGCGGCAGGCGGTCGATCCACTCGGGGTCGACGTAGACATGGCAGGTCGAGCACGCGCAGGCGCCGCCGCAGTCGGCCTCGATGCCGGGGATCGAGTTGTCGCGCGCGCCCTCCATCACCGTCAGCCCGGTCGGCACCTCCACCTGATGGACGGTGCCGTCGTGTTCGATGTAGGTGATCTTCGCCATGATGCCCGCGGTCCTTGCTCTTGGCGCCGTATCTAGTGCCTGGGCCGCGCCGGTTCCATCCCGAATGCGGGCGCCTCAGCTGCCGACCCGCGGTCCCGGGCAGTCGAGCGGCGTCTCGTCGATGCGCTCGAGGTCGAGGACGATGCCGGGGCCCTCGCCGCCGACGCGGGCGACCGAGATGCCGGTCGGCCCGGTCGTGAACGTCCAGCACTCCCGCGGCGCGTCCTCGCCATAGCGGAAGCACACGCGATCGCCGTCGGCCCACCAGACCCCTCCGGCGCAGGTGCCGTCGGGATAGCGCCAGACGCTGCGCCGGCCGGGAAAATACTGCTCGGCGCCGTAGGGCATGCCGTCGTGGGCGAAAGTGAGCGTATGCCCCTCGGCCAGCGCCTCGAATGCTGACGGGCCGAGCGGCCCAGCGGCGGCGGTCAGCGCGCCGGCGAGCGCGACAAGGAGCGGGCGGAGCAGCATCGCCCGATGCTAGCGGGCGGGCGCGGCAAGCGCCAGCGCCTCGGTCTACGCGCTGCCCGGGGCCGCGTTGGCCTCGGCGCGAGCGAGGGCGTCGGCATAGCGGCTGCCGACGAGCAGCAGGCCGGCGGTCGAGTAGTGCAGGCCGTCGTCCTCGGCGACGCTCGGCTCCCGGCTCGAGGCGACGGCGGTGAACGGCAGCCGCGTCGTCGCAAGCGCGACCTCGTCGCGGATCGCGATCCGGTCGGGCTCGGCGTCGACGAAGCCGGGCGGCAGCTCGCCGAAGACGATCGGCAGCGCCGGAGCGCCGAGATCGGCGCGCACCGCCCGCACGAAGCGGTCGAGTGCGCGGCGGAAGGTGCTGGCGAGCATGCGGTTGTTCGCGTCGGTCTCGAAGCCCTGGAAGAGCAGCGCCCGCAGCCGCCAGCCTGGATGCGCGGCCAGCGTCGCGTTGGTCAGCGCGACGAGGTTGTCATAGAGGTCGTCGCCGGGGTTCCAGCGGTGGTTCCAGAACGCGGTCCCGCCGACCGCGCCGGGCACGAAGACGACCCGCTCGCCGGGCCGGCTGGAGAGGAAGTCGGTCGCGAAGCGCTTCGCGACGAGGAACGGCCCGGCGTCGCCGTCGGCGGTGCCGATCTCGGCCGTCGGCGTGACCACGTCGCCGCCTTGCGTCACGAAGCGCACCCCGGCAGGCCACGGAGCCGAGCCGTCGGCGTCGGCGCGGCTTACCATATTGCTCTGGCCAGCGAGCGGGAACACCCAGGTGATGGGCTCCGGATCGCGGGGCGTGGCCATCGTGGGGGTCTCCTGGACTGTGAACTTGGTCAACGAATTCCGCCGGGCACCAGCGACCGAGGCGGGGCCTTGCCCCGCGAGTTCCGGCTCGACAAGCCGAGGCACTGCCTCGGTCGGGCCGTTGCCTGGAGCGCAGGATGCGCGCAGGGCAAGGGGTGTCGTGTGTCGCTGACGGTGCCAATCCGGCCGCGTCCGCCCGGGCGGATGCGTGGAGCGCATCCGCCCCCCGCAGGGCGGATGCGGACGGATTTGTCACGCGCCAAATCCGTCGGCAAGGGCACCGTGGTGCCAACAAGGGACCGAAGGGCACCTTCTCGCCTCATCGCTACGCCGTCACCACCAGCGGCAGCACGCACGGCGCGTCGCCGAAGCGCTCGATCGCGTCGAGCGCCTGGCCCTCGTGCTGGACGAGGAACAGCCGGTCCGGGTTTGCCTCCGGGTCGCGATCCGGCCAGACCCGCGGTCCCGCCTCGACGTCGCGCCCGTATTTCGCCAGCATCGCCGGCACCACCGCGAACTCCACCGTCGCCGACTGGCCCGGCTCGAGCGTCACCTGCCGATGCGCAAGCCGCTCGAGGAGCCGCGGCACCCGTTCCTCGCAGACCATGTCCTGATAGTAGAGGTGCACGGTCTCGGTTCCGGCACGCTCGCCGGTGTTGGTCACGCGCACCCGTGCTGTCACCGGCACGCCGTCGGCCACCGACAGGTGGTGGCGGTCGAGCGACCAGTCCGACAGCGCGAAGCTCGTGTAGCCGTAGCCCTCGCCGAAGTAGTAGGCGGCCGGCCAGCGCGCGCCGTGCCCGAGGTAGTAGGCGCACCAGTGGTGCCGCTGCCGCCGCACCGCCGAGCCCGCCACCACCGGCACCGGCGGCCGGTCGATCCGCGCCTGGCGCGAGTCGAACCCCGAGGTTATCCCGTCGGCGATCGGCAGCCCGTGCGACAGCCGCGCCGTCGGGCTCGCGACGCCGGCCAAAATGTCGGCGATCGCCTCGCCGGCGAAGGTGCCGAGGTGCGCGGTCCAGAAGAGCGCATCCGCCGCCGCCTCGACCTCCGCGGGGATGTGCAGCGCGCGCCCGGCGGTGACGAAGATGATGAGCTTCGCGTCGGGGTTGGCCCGCCGCACCCGCTCGACGAGCCGCCGCTGGATCCCGGGCAGCCGCGGATCGGCGAGCGCTGCGGACTCGCCGCTCCACTCGTGCGGCTCGCCGAGGAACAGGACCACGTGCGTCGCCTCGGCCGCCGCGGCGGCAGCCGCCGCAAGTTCGGCGGCCGCGAGCGGTTCCGCGCCCAGGGTATAGTCGCAGCCGCGGGCATACGTCGCTTCCGGCCAGCAGCGGCGCAAGCCGGCGAGCGGCGTCACCACCCGCTCGAGATGCTGGTTCGCGTGGCTGCAGTAGGCGCCGAGCCAGTCCTCGGGATCCTGCTCCGCCAGCGGCCCGATGACCGCGAGCCGCACCGCCGCATCGCGCGGAATCGGCAGCACGGCCGGGTCCGGCCGCGTCGGCCGAAGCAGCACCACCGAGGCGCGGGCAAGCTCGCGGTAGGCGTCGGTCGGACCGGCGAGGAGCTGCGCCTCCGCGTCGGGCGCCCCGCCCGGCCAGTGACCGTCGAGGAGCCCGACGCGCGCCTTAAGCTCCAGCATCTCCGCCGCGCGTTCCAAGAGTTCCGCCTCGTCGAGCCGCCCCTCCTCGACGAGCTCCGGCAGGAACCGCAGGTAGAGGAGCGAGCAGAGGTCGATGTGCACGCCGCCCTCGCGGAACGCGCGCAGCGCCGCCTCCTTCGGGCTCGCCGCGTAGCCGAAGCCGCCATAGAGCTCGTAGATCGCATCGTAGTCCGACTCGATGATCGCGCCACGCCCGATATGCGCCCGCGTCAGGTCGCGCAGGAACGGGTCGGCGTGCGCGGGCACGCCGTTCAGCGCGACGAAGCTCATCATCACCCCGTGCGCGCCGGCCTCGAAGCCGCCGGCATAGCGCGGCAGCACGGTCTCGAGGAACTCGACGCGCTCGATCGGCAGCGCGGTGTAGTCGGGGCCGGCGGTATACTGATAGGGCCCCATGTGCTTCAGGATCGCCGCTACCCGGCCGGAGCCCGTGATCCCCTCGGTGCTCGCCCGCGTCACCTCGCTCATGAACCGCGGGCACGAGATCACGCCGCCCTCCTGGGTGCGCCCCTGGTTCTGCGCGAACGCGTAGTCGCAGGTGAGCCGCACCAGCGTGACGCCCGCGTGGCCGGCGTCGACCGCCGCCTGCGCGTGCGCGCGCCGCACGAGGTCCATGTCGAAGCAGTAGAGCGGGAACGGCGCCACCAGGTAGAAGCCGCGCCGACCGTCGTCCTTGACGAGGAGCGGCGGGTGGCCGTTGGCGACCGCGATCGCCTGCAGCTCGGCCAGCCGGCCGCCGACGAGCCCGGTGCCGCCGATCTCGCCGCGCGCCACCGCGAGCGCGATGTCCTCGCCCGCGAGCGCCTGATATCGCCCCGGGTCGATCGAGGTCAGCTGCCCGGCAAGCTGGCTCAGCGTCATGCCGCAGGCCAGCGACCAGGCGCGGTCGCTGACGTGCGGCGGCTTCGGGATGCTCGAACGTGTCGTCATGGCCACAGCCGCCCCAATAGCATCGGCACTTTTCCTGTCCGATTCACGGACTCCTCCCAACGGGTTTACCAATGATTAACGAGGCAGTCGGCAGAATCCTGCCCAAGAATGTACGGTCGAGGCGCCGGGAGTTCCGGGTCGAGTGGAGCGGTTGAAATGATTGCTCGGGTGGTTCCCGCGAGTGTCGGCGCGACGGCCGCGCCGCCCCGGCTGCGTGTCCCGTGAAGCGGTGCACGACCTTCTGGGGCCTGGTGTCGGCCTACTGGGTCTCCGATCGCTGGCGCGAGGCCTGGGCCTTGACCGCGGTCGTGCTGGCGATCACCGCCCTCATCAGCAAGGCCGCCGTCTGGACCGCCACCGCCAGCGCCGACTTCATCGCCTCGCTGGCCGAGTTCCACCGCCCGGAGAGCGGTGACTCCGGCCGGGTGATCCTCCTCGCCGCGATGACCTACTTCGCGCTCTCGGCCGCGCGCTCGGCCGGCCTCGCGGTGCGCCACCTCGTCTCGACCACGCTGCACCGCCGGGCGCGGCTCTGGCTCGTCGGCCGCTTCAACGCCGAGATCCTGTCGGACCAGCGCATCGCCTTCGACCTGATGAGCGATCGGGCGACCGGCGGCAGCGACGCGCGGCTGCCCGACTCGATCGACCAGCGGCTCGACATCTGCACCGATCACCTCTACGGCGGCTTCATCGGCCTCGTCATGGGCTTCGTCGGCGCGGTCGCCTCGATCTGGTTCGTCTCCGTCGCGCTCGTCGCCCGCAGCCAGCCGGTCGCGCTGCTCGACCGCGCCGGCGCGGCGGCGAATGAGGCGCTGGCGCCGTTCCTCGGGCCGGACCTCGCCGCGCGGATCGACCTGGCGCCCGGCGTCTACGGCACGGCGATCCTCGCGGCGCTTCTCGTCGTGCTCTACGTGCCCGTCGTCACGCTCTTCGCCGCGCGCTTCGGCCACGTCGTGCGCGCCCGCACGCTGGAGCGGCAGCAGAGCGACGGCGCCTGGCGCGGCGAGCTTGCCTCGATGCTGAACCGGGTCGGCCTCGTCGCCGCCTCGCGCGGCCAGGTCGCGCAGGCCGCCACCAACGACCGGCTCTATGCCGATATCGATCGCGCCTGGCGGCGGCAGAACGTCTGGGTCGCGGCGATGCTGCTCTTCACCGAGGTGTCGGCGTTCCTGTCGCAGCGGCTGCTCGCCTATGTTCCGGCGTTGCCGGCGTTCATGGCCGGCACCATGAGCTTCCGCGCCTATGTGGCGAGCTCGGAGCTCACGACCGAGCTCATCGCCGGCGCCTCGTGGTTCACCACGGTGATGCCGGAGATCGCCGTGCTGCAGGCCAACGCCGCCCGGCTGACCGCGCTCGCGTCCGCCGTCGAGCGGGTGCGCGACCGCGACCGCTTCTATGCCGAGACTGGCCGCAGCGCCTTCAATCGCCGCGAGATCGTCGCCGGCCCGATGCTGGCGCTCGACCGGCTCGAGCTCTGCCACCGCGGGCATGACGCGCCGCCCTTCGTCAGCGTGCCGCGGCTCGTTCTGCAGCGCGGCGACCGGCTGCACATCAGCGGCCCGAGCGGCTGCGGCAAGAGCTCGCTCCTGAAGGCGGTGGCCGGGCTCTGGCCCTATGGTGCCGGCGGCGTCGCCATGGCCGCCGGCGCGCGGCTGTTCCTGGCGGCGCAGGAGGCGGACCTGCCCGACCACCTGACGCTGAAGGCGCTCGTCGCCTATCCGCAAAGTGCCGCCGACTTCGACGCGCTCGCGGTCGCCGACGTGCTGTCGCGCGCCGGGCTCGGCAACTTCATCCGCGAGCTCGATAGCGTGCTGCACGACGGCCGCCCGTGGCGCGACGTGCTCTCGGGCGGGCAGAAGCAGCGCCTGGTGCTGGCGCGCATGCTGCTGCAGGAGCCTGACATCCTGCTCTTGGACGAGGCGACCTCGGCGCTCGATCCCGGCGGCGCCGCCGACTTCCACGAGGCGCTCGCCGAGCGGTTGCCGCAGTCGGTCGTCCTCTCGGTGCTGCACACCGACGGCGTGCCGACGCGGCTCTCGGGCAAGCCGTTCTACAACCGAATGCTGGCGATCGGCCCGCGGCTGTCGCTGGTCGGCGGCTTCGCCGAGGCGCCGGCGATGGCCCACCTCGAGGCGCCCGCCGCGCCGCCCTTGGCCATGCGGCTGCAGTAGGCCCGCACGAGCGGGCTCCCGAGCGCCGCCGGAAGCGGGTATCGATGGCGGGCGTGACTCGACGGGAGGCCAGCCATGCCGCGCGGCAAGACGAAGGGAAACACCACCGGGAAGAAGGCGGGGAAGGCGGCGGCGCCCCTCGACGACGACGCGCTCCTCGACCTCGTGCAGCGGCAGACGCTGCGCTACTTCTGGGACTTCGCCCATCCGGCCTCAGGCCTCATCCGCGAGCGCAGCAACGTGACGCCGCGCTACGGCCTCGAGGCAGTGACGACCGGCGGCACGGGCTTCGGCATCATGGCGATCATCGCGGGCGTTTCGCGCGGCTGGATCGGCCGCGCCGAGGCGGCCGAGCGGCTGTGGACGATGGTGCGCTTCCTGCTCAAGGCCGACAGTTATCACGGGATCTGGCCGCACTTCCTGAACGGCGACACCGGCCGCACCATCCCGTTCAGCCGCAAGGACGACGGCAGCGACGTGGTCGAGACCTCGTTCCTGATCGCGGGCCTGCTCTGCGCGCGGCAGTATTTCGACGCCGCCGACGGCACCGAGACGCGGCTCCGCGCCGCGATCAGCTGGCTCTGGGAGGAAGCCGAGTGGAGCTGGCACACCCAGGGCGGGCGCAACGTGCTCTACTGGCACTGGAGCCCGAACAACGGCTGGAGCATGAACCACGAGATCCGGGGCTGGAACGAGTGCCTGATCACCTACGTGCTCGCCGCCTCGGCACCGCGCTATCCGATCTCGCCCGAGGTCTACCACCGCGGCTGGGCCGACGGCCGCACCTTCACCAACGGCCGCGACTACGACGGCACGCTTCTGCCGCTCGGCCCCGACTGGGGAGGCCCGCTCTTTCTCGCGCACTACTCGTTCCTCGGGCTCGACCCGCGCGGGCTCGCCGACCGCTACGCCGACTACTGGCAGCAGAACCTGGCGCACGCGCGGATCAACCACGACTATTGCGTGCAGAACCCGAAGGGCTTCGTCGGCTATGGCCCGGACTGCTGGGGGCTGACCGCGAGCGACAGCGTGAACGGCTACGACGCGCACTCGCCGACCAACGACCTCGGCGTCATCACCCCATCGGCGGCGCTCGCCTCGTTCCCCTACACGCCGGAGCAATCGATGCGGGCGCTGCGCCACTTTTACGAGCAGCTCGGCGACCGGCTCTGGAGCGAGTACGGCTTCATCGACGCCTTCAGCGAGACCGCCGGCTGGTACGCGGGCTCGCATCTCGCGATCGACCAAGGCCCGATCGTGGTGATGATCGAGAACGCCCGCTCGGGCCTCCTCTGGCGGCTGCTGATGAGCTGTCCCGAGATCCAGACCGGCCTGCGCCGGCTGGACTTCCGCAGCCCGCATTTGGGCGATGTCTTGACGAGCTAGGGTGCGGCTTTGAAAGCGGGCAAGTGCTGTCACTCTCGACCGAAGCGGGACCCTCGGTCCCGCAAGTCCCGGCCCGACAAGCGAACGCATGCGTTCGCCGGGCCGTTGCCTGGAGCGCAGGATGCGCGGAGAGCAAGGGGTGCGGTGCGTCGCCGACGGCCTCAATCCGTCCGCGTCCGCCCGGGCGGATGCGTGGAGCGCATCCGCCCCCGGCAGGGCGGATGCGGACGGATTTGTCACGCGCCAAATCCGTCGATAACGGCACCGTCGTGCCGGTCGGGGGCCGTTGTCGCTTTGTCGCTCTCCGGAGGCGCCAGTATGAGCCCGTCTACGCCCCGTCCCCGCCGCCGAGCACCCACCGCCGCGGCCCGTCCGGCAGGTCCATCTGCACCGTCACCCGCCCGAGCGCGCGCGGCAGCACCGGCGCGACCAGGCGCTCGCCGAAGCGGCGGCGCAGGCCGAGCGCGTGGCAGACGAGGAGGCCGGAAAAGAGCCCCGGCCCGCTCGAGTAGATCCGCCAGCCGCCATCGGCCGCCACCGTGCCGTCGCGCGCGCGCTGCCACTCGGCGCTGGCACGGTAGCGATCGGGAAAGGCCGCGTCGCTCGAGCTGAAATAGGCATTGCGCTGGCGGGGCGAGGCGTTGCCGACCACCGCGGCGACGCTGACCGGGTTCGCGACCGCGAGCGCCTGCCAGAGCGCATCGGCCTCGCCCAAGACCGCCATCGCCTCGCCGTAGCGCAGGTGCGCATGCACGTACATGAGCCCGATCTCGCGGCCGAAGAAGGCGGCCGATTCCGCGCGGCGGAACACCCGCTCGGTGCCGCCGCGGTACTCGACCGGCCGCTCCATCAGCCGAGCACCGTCGGGGAAGAGCAGATGCTCGCGGATGAGTCCCAGGTGGTGCCGGGTCTGCTCGGCGGTGAAGAGCCCGCCGATGATGCTGCGGGTCATCGGCAGGAGCGAGAAGGAGAGGCCGGTCCGCGTGTCGCTCGGGTGCAGCAGCAGCTCGGCCGCGCCGCCGCCCGCGTCGAAGATGCCGTATCCCGCGATGGTGCCGTCGCGGACGAGATGCCGGTTGAGGTCGGCCCGCATCGCCTCGGCCAATGCCACCAGCGCCGCCGCCTCGTCGGCGCGCCCCGCGTGCGTCAGCACGCCCGCATATCGGTTGAGCTGCTGAAAGAGCAGCGCCACCGTCCAGCTCGACACCATCCAGTCGCGCATCCTCGGGTCGGCCGGCTGCAGCGAGTCGTTCCAGTCGCCCTCGCCGTAGCGGACGAGGTGGGTGCCCGGAATGAAGCGCGCGCGCACCGTGTCGAGAAGCTTCGCCACGTGCGCCGCCACCGGGTCGCGCCGCTCGGTTGCCGAGAGGTCGGCGTCGCGCCGCCATGCCACGGGCTCGTCGAGGAAGCTTATGTCGCCCGTCGCCTCGACGTAGTCGCAGAGCGCCTTCAGCGGCCAGACGATGACGTCGCCGTGGCTGTGCCGGTCGCGGATTTGCGCGTAGGGCTCGACCATGAACCACTGCGGCCAGTCGCCGCCTTCCTCCTGCTGCTGCGCGAAGACGATCCGCAGGATGTCCTTGACCGGCGCGTCGTGCTCGAGCGCGAGCAGGAGCTCGACTGGCCCCTGGCAGACGTCGCGCGTCCCCCAGGCCGCGCCGCCCGACTGCTCCAGACCGTGTGGCACGCTCAAGTGCACCATGGCGTTCTGCGCCAGCCACGGCAGCACTGTGGCAATCGTGCCCACCGTCTCGGCCGCCGCGCCCTCGGCGGTGAGGCGGAGGTTGCGGGTCAGCCGCCCCCAGTAGGCCGCCGCCGCCGCGAGCCCCGCCGCCTCGTCGACGCCGGCCGCATATCGCGCCGCCAGCCGCTCGGCCATCGCGGGGTCCGCCAGCGCCCCGGTGACCGCCAGCTCGAAGGCCTGCGTCGGCCGCGTCCGGAGCGCCACGAAGCCGCCGCCCCGCGGCTGGCCGTCGGCATGGAGCAGCTCGTCGCCCCCGATCGCCTCGACCTCCGAAGGCGTCGCGGTGGTCAGGTGATAGACGGCATCCGGGTAGCGCTGCCCCCAGAGCGAGGCGGCGTCGGGGCGGAACGCGATCCGCCGCGCCTCGGCGTCGATCGCGATGCGCCCCGCATGATCGAGCTCGCGCTCGCCGAGGACCAGCCCGCCGAAGACGAGGAAGCGGCAGGGCTCGCCCTCGACGGCGATGCGCCAGGTCATTGCCGCGTCCTCGCCCGAGGCGATGGCGCGGACGGTGACGGTGCGCGCGCCGAGGCGATAGATCCAGCGGCAGTCCGACAGCCCCATCTCGAAAACCGACGGCTCGGCGAGGAGCCGCCAGCCGCCGCCCGCATCGACGAGGATGCGGAGGCCCCCCGAGCGGGTGATGTTGTAGGGATCGCGCGACGCCGAGAACAGCCGGTGGAACGAGGTATTGCCGAGGCTGAGCAGCGAGGCGAAGACCCCGTGCATCCAGACCGTCGCGCACAGCGTCGTCTCGTCGAGCAGCATCCCCTGGCCCGTCCGCAGGATCGCCCCGTGGCGCCGGGGCAGGCTCCGCTCCTTCTCGCGCAGCACGACGTGGCGATTGTGGGCGCCGTCGGCCACGAACCACGACAGCGCCCGCCCGTCCGCTCGCTCCTCGTGCGTGCGCTCGGGGTAGCGTCTGGCGATCTCCGCCTCGGTGAAGGGATCGCCGAAAAGGGGTGCCGCGTCCTGCAGCAGGCTCCGGGCCGGCGCGGCGACCGGCACCGGGCGGGGGGCGAAGTCGGCGGCCGCCTGGAGCGCGGCGTCGACGAGCGCGAGGTCCGCGGGCCCGGACGCGGCCGGGTGGTCGGGCACGTAGAGGCCGAAGAAGGTCCAGGCCGCCCGCGCGCCCGGCGCGAGGCGCACCGGCGCCGAGGCGAGCATCGGGCAGGCCACCTCGTGCTGCAGCCGCTCGCCGGGCAGCGCCCGACCCGGATCGACCGCACCCTGGTCGCGGAACTCCGGGCCGAGGAGCTGCATCGCGTCGGTGGCGAGGCTGGCCGCCCCCTCAAGGCAGCCGTGCGCCACCCACGGGTGGGCGCCGCCCTGCGCCAGGTTCTGCCGGCTCATCACCACCGAGCCGCAGCGCGGGTGCTCGGCAATGTAGTGGTCGGTGTATTGCGACGCGAAGGCCTCGTTGCTCATGACGAAGCCGCGCTCGCCAAGCCCGACGTCCTGCACCAGCGTCGCGCTGCAGACCTGCGCCTCGCTGCCCTCGTTGGTGATCTCGATCCGCCAGAGCCAGAGCGCCCGCTCGGGGTGCAGCCAGAGCGTGACGGCGTGGCTCAGGCCGCGCGCCGTGCCCGCCCAGCGGAACCGGTCGTCGCCCACGCCGAAGTCGACCGCCGCGCCGGGTCCGACCGCCTCGATGACCGCGGGCTCGGGCGCGTCGATGCGCAGCAGCACCCGGCCGATCCCACCGTCGAGGCTTGACCCCTGGATCTGGTTGATGAGCGTCCGGCCGCGCTCGCGCCGGTGCTCGATCGCGAAGATCGAGCCGTTCGGCAGCGCGCCGATCGAGAGGCCCGTCGGGTTGCCGAGGCGACGGATGCCGAGGTCGTCTTCCCGGGGCGTCGTGAGCGAACGGAGGGGCATCGCGGAAGTCTCCACCAGTCGAAGCGCGTCGTGGCGAGGATTGCCCCGACCGGCGGCGAATGACAGCGAAATTCCGCGCGGCGGCGCGCGCGCTCAGGCGGCGGCGAACGGCAGCGCGGTGCCGGTGAAGACGGCGGCGCGCGCGCCGGTCGACGCCGGGTCGCCGGTTGTCAGGTACCCGACCGCACCGGTGCCGCCGGCGAAGCGGGGATGGCGCTTGAGATAGTCGCGGAGGCTCGCCGCGACGAGGTCGGGCTGCGAGACGAGCGTGGTCGCCGCCGGCAGGGCGGCGCGGAACGCCGCCTCGACCAGCGGATAGTGCGTGCAGCCGAGGACCGCCGACTGCGGCGCCGGCAGCCGGGCGAGGAGTGCTGCGACATGCTCCTCGGCCACCTCGGCGGCACGGTCGAGGTCGCCCGCCTCGATCGCCTCGACGAGCCCGGTGCAGGCCTGCGGCACCACGGTCACGTCGCGGGCGCGGAAGCGCAGCTCGCGGGGGAAGGCGCCGCTCCGCACCGTGGCCGGCGTGGCGAAGAGCGCCACGTCGCGCAGCCCGGTGTGGGTCGGCGGCGTGTTGTCGCCCCAGTCGCGGCGGGTCAGGCTCTCGATGACCGGCACGAAGACGCCGAGCACCCGGTGCGTCGCCGGATTGAGCCAGTTCACCTGCAGGTCGTGCAGCGCCACCGCCGAGGCGGTGTTGCAGGCGAGAACGACAAGGCCGCAGCCTTCGGCGAACAGTCGCTCGACCCCGGCGATCGTCAGCTCGTAGATCTCGGCCGGCGACTTCCACCCGTAGGGAGCGTTGGCGTTGTCGCCGAGATAGACGAAATCCTGGCCGGGCAGCGCGGTCGCGAGCGCCCGGAGCACGGTCAGGCCGCCGAGGCCGCTGTCGAAGACACCGATCGGCATCGGCTAGCGCCGGCGGAAGGCGGGGGAGGGGGTCGTGGTCATGCGCCCTGTCTAGTCCAGCCGGAGGGGCGGCGAAAAGGCCGGAGATGGTCGTTTCACGGGTGCGGCCCGGCGCCGCGCTCACGCCGCGCTCACACGGTTGCAAATTGCACCCACCGCGGAATCGGCCCATAGTCCGGCCGGTTTTGCCGGAGGGCGCCGTGACCGTCGAGCTCGGGCATCTCGCCCTCATCCTCGCCTTTGTCGTCGCCGTCGTGCAGATGGTGGTGCCGATGATCGGCGCCGCGCGCGGCTGGGCCGACTGGATGCGCGTCGCCGTGCCGGCGGCGACGGTGCAGTTCGCGCTGACGTTGGCGGCGTTCCTCGCGCTGATGGGCGCCTTCGCCAGCTCCGACTTCTCGGTACGGCTCGTCGCCATCAACTCGAACTCCGGCCAGCCGCTCATCTATCGCCTCGCCGGGACCTGGGGCAACCACGAGGGCTCGATGCTGCTCTGGATGCTGATCCTGACCCTCTTCGGCGCCATGGTGGCCTGGTGGGGCGAGAACCTGCCGCCGGCGCTGAAGGCGCGGGTGCTGAGCGTGCAGGCGACGATCGCGGTCGCCTTCTTCGGCTTCATCCTCCTGACCTCGAACCCGTTCCTGCGGCTCGGCAGCCCGCCCTGGGACGGCCAGGAGCTGAACCCGCTGCTGCAGGACCCGGGCCTCGCCTTCCATCCGCCGTTCCTCTATCTCGGCTATGTCGGGCTCTCGATGGCCTATTCCTTCGCCATCGCCGCGCTGATCGAGGGGCGGGTCGACGCGGCCTGGGCGCGCTGGGTGCGGCCGTGGACGCTGCTCGCCTGGGTGTTCCTGACCGTCGGCATCGCCATGGGCTCGGTCTGGTCGTACTACGAGCTCGGCTGGGGCGGCTGGTGGTTCTGGGATCCGGTCGAGAACGTCTCGTTCATGCCGTGGCTCGTCTCCTGCGCGCTCCTGCATTCGGCGATCGTCGTCGAGAAGCGCGACACGCTGAAGAGCTGGACGATCCTGCTCGCGATCCTCGCCTTCTCGTTCAGCCTGGTCGGCGCCTTCATCGTGCGCTCGGGGATCATCACCAGCGTGCACGCCTTCGCCGACGATCCCGAGCGCGGCGCCTACCTGCTCTGGATCCTCGGCGCCTTCATCGGCGGGTCGCTGATGCTCTATGCCTGGCGCGCGCCGGTGCTGCGCTCGGAGACGGTCTTTGGCACCGTGAGCCGCGAGAGCGGGCTCGTCGTCAACAACCTCCTTCTCGTCACCGCGACGCTCGTGGTCTTCTTCGGCACGATCTGGCCGCTCCTGGCCGAGGTCACGACGGGGCGCAAGGTGTCGGTGGGGCCGCCGTTCTTCAACCTCGCATTCACCCCGTTCATGATCGCGCTCGCGGTGATCCTGCCGGTCTTTGCCGTGCTGCCGTGGAAGCGCGGCAGCCTCGCGCGCGCCATCGCCGAGTTGCGCGGCGCGCTGGCGCTCGCGCTCGCGCTCGGCGCGCTCGCCTGGGCGCTCGAGACCGGGCGGACGATGCTGGCGCCGATCGGGATCGCGCTCGCGGTGTGGGTGGTGGCGGGC
>JBDHSS010000014.1:0-22043 GCA_039808205.1 Paracoccaceae bacterium
ATCGCCAGGCACCAGGCATGCTCCTGGTTCATCGGCGCCACGTAGTCGAGCCGGTCGAGGTACGGCAGGTTCTGCAGGTAGGTGCGGCTCTCCATCAGCTTCTCGGTGCCGCGGTGCAGGAGCCCGATGTGCGGGTCGCAGCGCTCGACGATCTCGCCGTCGAGCTCGAGCACGAGCCGCAGCACCCCGTGCGCCGCCGGATGCTGCGGACCGAAGTTGATGTTGAAGTTGCGGATCTTCTGCTCGCCCGCCAGGCGGTCGGGCTCGTTGCCGTCCATCATTTCGCGGCCTTCTTCTCATCGCCCGGGAGGATGTATTCCGCACCCTCCCACGGGCTCATGAAGTCGAACTGGCGGTATTCCTGGGTGAGCTTCACCGGCTCGTAGACCACGCGCTTCGCCTCCTCGTCGTAGCGCAGCTCGACGTAGCCGGTGGTGGGGAAGTCCTTGCGCAGCGGATACCCGCGGAAGCCGTAGTCGGTGAGGATCCGCCGGAGATCCGGGTGGCCGGAGAACAGGATCCCGTACATGTCGAAGACCTCGCGCTCGTACCACTCGGCGGACGGGTACTCGCCGACGATCGAGGGCACGATCTCGTCCTCGCGCACCTGTGCCTTCACCCGGATGCGCTGGTTCAGGTGCATCGACAGCAGGTGATAGACCATGTCGAAGCGCCGCTCGCGCGCGGGCCAGTCGACGGCGGTGATGTCGATCAGCGTGGTGAAGCGGCACGTCCGGTCGGTCTTGAGCCAGGCAAGGAAGCCGACGAGCGAGGCGGCCGTCACCTCGACGGTCAGCTCGCCGAAGGCGACCTCGCTGCCGATGACGGCGCCTTCATGGCGCGCGCCGATCGCTTCGCCGAGATCCTGGAGCGCGGTCGTGTCCATCTCGTCCCCCCGGCCGTCCGGTCAGCGTCCGCGTCTCAGCGGACGATGGTGCCGGTCCGGCGAATCTTCCGCTGCAGCTGCAGGATGCCGTAGAGCAGCGCCTCGGCCGTCGGCGGGCAGCCGGGCACGTAGACGTCGACCGGCACGATCCGGTCGCAGCCCCGCACCACCGAGTAGCTGAAGTGATAATATCCGCCGCCGTTGGCGCACGACCCCATCGAGATCACGTAGCGCGGCTCGGGCATCTGGTCGTAGACCTTGCGCAAGGCCGGCGCCATCTTGTTGGTCAAGGTGCCTGCGACGATCATCAGGTCAGACTGCCGCGGGCTGGCGCGCGGCGCGGTGCCGAAGCGCTCGAGGTCGTAGCGCGGCATCGCCACGTGCATCATCTCGACCGCGCAGCAGGCGAGCCCGAAGGTCATCCAGTGCAGCGACCCGGTGCGCGCCCAGTTGATCGCCGCCGCCGTCGAGGTGACGAGAAAGCCGCGGTCGGCGAGCTCGGCCGACAGGATCTGCGTGTTCGCATCCGGCCCGGTGTTCGGCTCGAACAGCGTCAGCGGCCGGCCCGCGGCGGGCTCGACCACCCCCATTCCGGGAATGTCGGTCTGCGAGCTGGTGTTCTGTACCTGAGGCGTCACTCCCATTCGAGAGCCCCCTTCTTCCATTCGTAGGCGAAGCCGATGGTGAGCACGGCGAGAAAGACCATCATCGACCAGAAGCCGAAGGCGCCGATGTGCTGGAACGCCACCGCCCAGGGAAACAGGAACGCGACCTCGAGGTCGAAGATGATGAATAGGATCGACACGAGGTAGAACCGCACGTCGAACTTCATCCGCGCGTCGTCGAAGGCATTGAAGCCGCACTCGTAGGCCGAGATTTTCTCCGGGTCGGGGTTAGAGACCGCCGCCACGACCGCCGCGAGCAGGAGGACGAGGCCGAGCACGATGGCGAGGGCCAGGAAGATCAGGACCGGCAGGTACTCGCGAAGCAGATCGTCCAACTCCGCACTCCCTCTGTCATGTGACCCGGGGGCTCGGCCTGACCGGCACCCCCTCCGTGCCCGAGGCTTATCTGCCGCATCGCACGAGGTCAACTCGGGGCGAGCGTGCCCCCGCGCAACCCTCGGATGGCACCGCCGGCGCGGCTCGCCTCAGCGAAAGAGCGGCGCCAGGAGCCGCAGCGCGGCGCTGCCGAGGACCAGCAGATACCCCGCGACGAGGCAGATCTCGTCGACCCGCCGCCAGGACGCGGCGTCGCGCTCGCGCTTGTCGCGCAGGATCGCCCGCACGCGGTCGCGGAAGGCGTCGGCGCTGCCGCCGGCGGCGTCGGCATCGCGGATCCGCTGCAGCTTCTTCTTGCGGAAGTTCAGTGACCAGGTCGGCACCGACAGCACCGCCACTCCGAGAAAAGCCGCGAGATTGAGCGCCCACTCGAAGCCGGCCCCGGTCACGGCAAACGGCCCTTCAGACCGCCACGGCCGACACCACGCCCTCCTCGGGGCCGCCGACGAAAGCCGCCTCGTCGAAGCGCGCCAGCGAGAAGCCGAGCAGCATGTGCCCGTCGCATGCGGCAACGTACCGCATCACCGTGTCCCAGTTCGGCAGCGACCCGGTCGGCGCCTCGAGCCGCGACACCATCGACTGGGTGAGCCCGGAGCGCGCCTCGACGTCCTTCTGCGTCATCCGGCGCTCCTTGCGCAGCGCCCGCAGCGCCAGCGCCAGCTTGCGCTTGAAGACGTTCGCCGCCGCGCGCTCGACGATGTCGGGCCGCGCCGCCTCGAGGCGCTCGCGGAAGGTTGGCTCAATCGCTTCGGTCATCATCGCTCTCCCATGCCGGCGCGCCGAGGCCGAGCTGCGCTTCGGCCAGCCGCCGCCCGGCCTCGCACGGACGCGCGGTGCTCGACACCAGCCCGTGCACCGTCACCGGCCCGAAACCGCCCCTGCCCGCCCGGTCGACCGACACCGCGAGCCGCGCCGCCGCGCAGCGCGGAATGCGCATCGCAAAGACCTCGTGCCGCCCGGCGAGCAAGCCGCAGCGCTCGTCCGGATCGGGGTCCTGCGTCTCCAGCTCGCCGAGGAGAAGGTGCACCCCGTCGACGCACGCCACCGAAGCCGCAACCAGTTCCGCCAGCACCGCCTCCTCGAACGCGGGGACCGGCGCGACCCGCCGCGCCGTCACGACGAATATAGCTCTCTAGTCATATCACTTCAACGGTATAATGCGGCGACCTACTCCGCCGCCTCCTGATAGCTCTCGATCGGCGGGCAGGAGCAGACGAGATTGCGGTCGCCCCACACGTTGTCGACGCGATTGACCGGCGCCCAGTACTTGTCGACCCGGAAGGCGCCGGGCGGAAAGCACCCCTGCTCGCGGCTGTAGGGCCGCTCCCAGGCGCCGACCAGGTCCTCGACGGTGTGAGGCGCATTCCGCAACGGGTTGTTCTCGCGGTCCATCTCGCCGCGCCCGATCGCCGCCGCCTCCTCGGCGATCGCCAGCATCGCCGTGCAGAAGCGGTCGAGCTCGGCCTTGGGCTCGCTCTCGGTCGGCTCGACCATCAGCGTTCCGGCCACCGGCCAGCTCATCGTCGGCGCATGGAAGCCGCAGTCGATCAGCCGCTTGGCGATGTCGTCGACCGTCACGCCCGCATCCTTGACCACGCGCGTGTCGACGATGCACTCGTGCGCCACGCGCCCGTTGCGCGAGAACAGGATCGGCCAGGCAGCCTTCAGCCGCGCCGCGATGTAGTTGGCGTTGAGGATCGCGATCCGCGTCGCCTGCGTCAGCCCGGCGCCGCCCATCATCAGGCAGTAGGCCCAGGAGATGACGAGGAGCGACGGCGAGCCGAAGTCGGCCGCACTCACCCGCCCGGCGCCGGCGGGCCGTCCGGGCAGGAACGGCACCAGGTGCCGCTTAACCCCGATCGGTCCCATCCCGGGGCCACCGCCGCCATGCGGGATGCAGAACGTCTTGTGCAGGTTGAGGTGGCTCACGTCCGAGCCGATGTCGCCCGGCCGCACCAGCCCAACCATCGCGTTCATGTTGGCGCCGTCGAGATAGACCTGCCCGCCGTGCCCGTGGGTTATGTCGCAGACCTCGCGCACCGTCTCCTCGAAGACGCCGTGCGTCGACGGGTAGGTGATCATCGAGCAGGCGAGCCGATCGCCCGCCGCCGCCGCCTTGGCGCGGAAGTCCGCGAGGTCGATGTCGCCGTTCTCCGCCGCCTTCACCGGCACCACCTTGAGGCCCGCCATCTGCGCGCTGGCCGGATTGGTGCCGTGCGCCGAGGTCGGGATCAGGCAGACGTCGCGTTGCGCCTCGCCGCGGCTCGCATGGTAGGCGCGGATCGTCATCAGCCCCGCATACTCGCCCTGCGCGCCCGAGTTCGGCTGCATCGAGAAGGCGTCATAGCCGGTGATGTCGCAGAGCTTGCCGCAGAGGTCGCCGATCATCTCGGTGTACCCCTCGGTCTGGTCCGACGGCACGAACGGGTGGATGTCGGCGAACTCCGGCCAGCTGAGCGCCATCATCTCGGCCGTTGCGTTCAGCTTCATCGTGCACGACCCGAGCGGGATCATCGCCCGGTCGAGCGCCAGATCCCGGTCGGCCAGCCGCCGCATGTAACGGGTGATCTCCGCCTCCGCCCGGTTCATGTGAAAGATCGGGTGCGTGAGGTAGGCGCTCGTCCGGATCAGCCCCTCGGGCAACCGGATCTCGTGGTCGAGCGCCCGGTCCAGCATGTCGCCGCCGAACGCCCGCCACACCGCCTGCGTGTGCTCGCGCCGCGTGCGCTCGTCGAGGGTGATGCCGATGCGGTCGCCGGCCACCTTGCGCAGGTTGATCCCCTGCGCCGCCGCCGCCTTGAGGATCACCCCCTGCAGCGCGCCGACCTCGACGGTGATCGTGTCGAAGAAGCGCTCGGGCTCGACGCGAAAGCCCAGGCTCTCCAGCCCCTTGGCCAGCCGCACCGTCTTGCGGTGGATGCGCTGGGCGATGGCGCGCAGGCCCTCGGGCCCGTGAAAGACCGCGTACATCGACGCCATGACCGCGAGAAGCGCCTGCGCCGTGCAGACGTTCGACGTGGCCTTCTCCCGCCGGATGTGCTGCTCGCGCGTCTGCAGCGCCAGCCGATACGCGCGGTTGCCGCGGGCGTCGATCGAGACGCCGACGATCCGCCCCGGCATCGACCGCTTCAGCGCATCGGTCACCGCCATGTAGGCGGCGTGCGGCCCGCCGAAGCCCAAGGGCACCCCGAAGCGCTGGGTCGAGCCGACGGCGATGTCCGCCCCCATCTCGCCCGGCGGCACCAGCAGCGTCAGCGCCAGCGGATCGGCCGCCACCGCCGCCAGCGCGCCCGCGCCGTGCAGCGCGGCGATCGGCGCGGAGAAGTCGTGGCAGTGCCCGTAGGTGCCGGGATACTGGAAGACCGCGCCGAAGACCGCGGCGGGGTCGAGGTCGGCGAAGGGGTCGCCGACGATCACCCGCCAGCCGAGCGGCTCGGCGCGGGTGCGGATCACCGCGATCGTCTGCGGGTGGCAGTGACGGTCGACGAAGAAGCCGGCGGCCTTCGAGCGGGCCGCGCGCTGGCAGAGCGCCATCGCCTCGGCCGCTGCCGTCGCCTCGTCGAGCAGGCTCGCGTTGGCGACGTCGAGGCCGGTCAGGTCGCAGACCATGGTCTGGAAGTTGAGGAGCGCCTCCAGCCGGCCCTGGCTGATCTCGGGCTGATACGGAGTATAGGCGGTGTACCAGGCCGGATTTTCCAAGATGTTTCGCTGGATGACCGGCGGCGTTACCGTGCCGTGGTAGCCCTGCCCGATGAGGCTCGTCAGCACCTTGTTCTTTCCCGCGGTCAGCCGCAGCCGATGCAGCACCGCCTGCTCGCTGAGCGCCGGGCCGAAGGCGAGCGGCTGCGCCTGCCGGATCGCCGCGGGCACGGTCTCCTCGATCAGCGCCTCCAGGCTCGGGGCGCCGATCGTCGCCAGCATCTCGGCGATCTCGCTCGGCGAGGGACCGATGTGCCGCCGGTTGGCGAAGTCGTAAGGGTGATATTCGGTTTCCTGAAAGGTCATCTCGGGCGCCACCGGTCCCTGCTGGATCGGCGTCCTATGTGACCGATCCGCCGCAGCGGAGCAAGCGCCGCTCGCCATTCCGGCGAGCGCGGGAGCCGACCTGCCTCGGCTCGCGCGCCGCCGACTTATATTGGCTGGGGTGATCGCTTCGAGGTCGAGGCGTTCGGCGGCGGGCGCGACGGTTGTCGCATCTACTTCGTGGATTTGGGGTACACAAATCCGCGCGCGCCTGCCTGCCCGTCACGCCGAAGGCGTGCGTTCCGCACGACGGCAGGCGCGGTTCCGCGCCCGCCAGGCAGGCGCGCGCGGATTATTAGCGCCGGTGCAGCTGCACCCCCCTCGACCTCCGCGCGTCCCGCGCTCCGGCCGACGGCCCGGCGAACGCAGTGCGTTCGCTCGTCGGGCCGGGAACTCGCGAGGCGGCGCCTCGCTTGTTGTAGTTCGGGACGCTATTCCGATCGTCGGTTCATCCGAAAGGTTCAGCGGATTTCGGTTCAGGCGATGTAGGCCCGGTAGGCCTCCTCGTCCATCAGCCCGTCGAGCTCCGACGGATCGGCGAGCGTCATCTTGAAGAACCAGCCGTTCTCCATGGGATCCTCGTTGACCATTGCCGGGTTGGCGACGATCGCCGCGTTCACCTCGGTGATCTGTCCGTCGAGGGGTGCGGCGATGTCGCTCGCGGCCTTGACCGATTCGATCGTGACCACCTCGTCGCCCTTGGCCACGGTGCGGCCTTCCTCGGGCAGCTCGACGAAGACCAGGTCGCCGAGCTGCTCGGTGGCGTACTCGGTGATCCCCACGATCACCTCGTCGCCGTCCTGCTTCAGCCACTCGTGCTCCTCGGTGTAGCGCAGCATCGTCCCTCCATCCCTCACAGGCCTACGCGCGCCGGTAGCCGGGGCGTATCAGCGGCAGCCGCGCCACTGTCGCAGGCAGCCGGCTTCCGCGCAACTCGCCCCAGAGCCGCGTCCCCGGCGCCGCGAGGTCGATCGGCACGTAGCCCATCGCCACCGGCTTGCCGAGGCTCGGCCCGAAGCCGCCGGAGGTGATCCGCCCGACCGCCGGCCCCGCCTCGTCGGCGAAGAGCTCGACTCCCTCGCGCATCGGCGCCCGCCCTTCCGGCAGCAGCCCGACCCGCCGCCGCGTCGCGCCGGACGCGATCTGCCCGAGGATGACCGCGGCGCCGGGAAAGCCGCCGGCGCGGGCGCCGCCCTGCCGCCGCGCCGGCTGGATCGCCCATTCGAGCCCGGCCTCGACCGGGGTCGTCGTTTGGTCGATGTCGTGGCCGTAGAGGCAGAGCCCGGCCTCGAGGCGCAGCGAATCGCGCGCGCCGAGCCCGATCGGCCAGACGCCGTCGAGCGCGAGCAGCCGCTCGGCGACGTCGACGGTCGCCCGCTCCGGCAGCGAGATCTCGAAGCCGTCCTCGCCGGTATAGCCCGAGCGCGACACCACCGCCGGCACCCCGCCGAGGTCGAGGCCGCGCACCTCCATGAAGCGCATCCCCGCGACGTCCGGGCTCAGCTCGGCCAGCGCCGCCTCCGCGCGCGGCCCCTGCAGCGCGATCAGCCCGCGCTGGAGCGGCTCGATCTCGCATGCCCCGCCGAGCTCGGCCTGAAGCAGCGCCAGGTCGTCGGCCTTGCAGGCGGCGTTGACCACGACGAACAGGTGGTCGCCGCGGTTCGCGATCATCAGGTCGTCGAGGATGCCGCCCGCTTTGTCGGTCAGGAAGCCGTAGCGCTGCCGCCCGGGCGCGAGATCCACCACGTCGACCGGCACCAGCCGCTCCAGCGCCGCGGCGGCGTCCTCGAGGCGTCCCGACTTCGGGCGCACCGCGATCTGGCCCATGTGGCTCACGTCGAAGAGGCCCGCGGCCTCGCGCGTGTGCAGGTGCTCCTTCAGGATCCCGGTCGGGTACTGCACCGGCATCTCGTAGCCGGCGAACGGCACCATCTTCGCGCCGCGACTGCGATGCAGCGCGTCGAGCGGCGTCCGCGCGAGCTGTTCCACCGCTCCCTCCTCCATCGCGGCTTCCGCCGAGTGCCCGGCGGCGCGGGACTGTAGGCAGCCGGCCCGACCGCCGCAACCCCGGCTGCGCGCCGAAGCCGATCAGCCCGGCCGGCCGAACTCCCGCGCCAGCGCCTCGGCGCCGCGGGCGAGGATCGCCGCGTCGATGCCGACCGCGACGAAGAGCGCGCCGAGATCCAGGCAGCGCCGCGCGAAGCCGCGGTCGAGCGTCAGCACCCCGGCCGGCTTGCCGGCGCGCCGGATGCGGCCGATCGCGTCCTCGACCACCGCCGTCATCTCGGGCTCGTCGTGGCCGCCGAGGTGGCCGAGGCTCGCCGCGAGATCCGCCGGCCCGATGAAGATCCCGTCGACGCCGTCGACCGCGGCGATCGCCTCCAGCGCGTCGAGCGCCGCCGCGGTCTCGACCTGCACCAGCAGGCAGAGTTCGGCTTCCGCCTGCCGGTGGTAGTCGGCGACCCGGCCGAAGCGGCTCGACCGGCTCATCCCGCTCACCCCGCGCATGCCGGCCGGCGGGTAGCGCACCGCGGCGACGGCCGTGCGCGCCTCCTCGGCGGACTGCACGTACGGGATCAGGATCGTCTGCGCGCCGATGTCGAGCAGGCGCTTGACCAGCACCGCGTCGTTCCACGCCGCCCGCACCACGCACGACCCCGGATAGGGTGCGGCCGCCTGCAGCTGCGGCAGGACCGCGATCGGGTCGAGCGGCGCGTGCTCGGTGTCGAAGAGCAGCCAGTCGAAGCCGGCGCCGGCCACCACCTCGGCGGCATAGCCGCCAGGCAGCGAGCACCAGAACCCGATCTGCGGCCGGCCCTCGCGCAGCGCCTGCCGGAAGCGGTTCTTCGGCATCTCCATTCTCGTCTCCCTCATGCCTCGACGGCGGTGAAATGACCGGGGTGCGTCGTCCGGATCCGGTCGAGGATCTCGGTGATCCGCCCGAGGTGCCGGCGCATCTCCGTCGCGGCGGCCTCGCCGTCGCCGCGGCGGAGCGCATCGAGGATGCGCCGGTGGTCGTCGACCGCGGTCGCGGCGCCGAAGCTCAGGGACAGGAAGCGGACGCGGTCCATGTGCGCCTTGTTGTCGCGAATGACGTCCCAGGCGAAGCCCGCGTCGGCGAGCTCGCAGATCCGGCGGTGGAAGGCGTCGTCGAGGCGGTGGAACCGCTCCGGCTCCGACGCGACCGCCTCGCGCTGCTCGAGCAGGAGCGCGTCGAGCTCGGCGAGGGCGGACGCCGTGAGCCGCGACGCGGCCGCGCGCACCGTCTCGACCTCGAGCGCGGTGCGCAGGAAGCGGGCGCGAAGCACCGCCGCCTCGGAGATGGCGCTGACCTCGGTCGCGCGCTGCGGCCGGATCGTCAGGAGGCCGAGCTGCGACAGCCGCCCGAAGGCGTCGCGCACCGGCTGCCGCGAGACGCCCGCCGCGCGCGCCACCTCGGCCTCCGAGAGCCGGGTGCCGGGCGGCAGGGCAAGCGTCACCACCTGCTCGTAGAGCGCCGCGAACACCCGATCCGCCGCGCTGCCGGCAGGAGCGGAAATCTCGCTCGTGAACCGCAGCCTCATCGTGGTGACCGGGGCGGGACGCACGGGGATCATGCAGGCTCCATTGACCGGACATGCATACTAGAATATTACCGGACCCGCGCCGAGGGGCAAGCGCGCGATCGAGGGGGCGCCAGATGCCGCTGCTGGATCCGGACCGGCTGTTTCCGCCCGAGCCGTCGGTGCGCGCGATCGCCCGCACGCTCTACGAGGGCGTGCGGGATCTGCCGATCCTGAGCCCGCACGGCCATACCGATCCGCGCTGGTTCGCCGAGGACGCGCCCTTCCCCGACCCGGCCGCGCTCTTCGTCATTCCCGACCATTACGTCTTCCGGATGCTGTGCTCGCAGGGCGTGCCGCTCGCCGACCTCGGCGTGCCGCGCATCGACGGCGGCGCCACCGAGACCGACGGCCGGCGGATCTGGCGCCGTTTCGCCGAGAACTACCACCGGCTGCGCGGCACCCCGTCGCGGCTCTGGCTCGACCACACCTTCGAGACGGTGTTCGGGCTCGACGTCCGGCTGTCCGCGGCGACCGCCGATGCCACTTACGACCACATTGCCGATTGCCTCGCCCGGCCCGAGTTCCGGCCGCGCGCCCTCTTCGAGCGCTTCGGCATCGAGGTGCTGGCGACGACGGAAAGCGCGCTCGACGACCTGCGCTGGCACCGGATGATCCGCGAGTCCGGATGGCCGGGCCGGGTCATCACCGCCTACCGGCCCGATGCGGTCGTCGATCCCGAGTTCGAGGGCTTCGCGGACGACCTCGATCGGCTCGGCGCGATCACCGGCTGCGACACCGGCAGCTGGCAGGGCTATCTCGACGCCCATCGGCAGCGCCGGGCATTCTTCAAGGCCGCGGGGGCGACGAGCACCGACCACGGGCATCCGACGGCGCGAACCGAGAACCTGCCGGAGCCCGAGGCGCGGGCGCTGTTCGACCGGGTGCGGTCCGGGCGCGCCACGCCGGCGGACGCCGACGCCTTCCGCGGGCAGATGCTGACCGAGATGGCGCGGATGAGCCTCGACGACGGCCTGGTGCTGCAGATCCATGCGGGCTCGCGACGCAATCACTCGGCCGCCGTCTTTGCCGGCTTCGGGCGCGACAAGGGCTTCGACATCCCCGGACGCACCGACTTCGTCGGCGCGCTGAAGCCGCTGCTCGACGCGGTCGGGATGCGGCCCGACCTGACGGTGATCGCCTTCATGCTCGACGAGTCGACGCTCTCGCGCGAGCTGGCGCCGCTCGCCGGCGCCTATCCTGCGCTCCGGCTCGGGCCGCCGTGGTGGTTCTTCGACAGCCCCGAGGGGATGCGGCGGTTCCGCGAGCTCACGACCGAGACCGCGGGCTTCTACAACACCGTCGGCTTCAACGACGACACCCGCGCCTTCTGCTCGATCCCGGCGCGGCACGACATGGCCCGCCGGGCCGACTCGGCCTATCTCGCGACGCTGGTGGCGACCGGGCGGCTCGCGGCCGACGAGGCGCCCGAAGTCGCGCACGACCTGGCTTACGGGCTCGCCAAGGCCGCGTATCGGCTGGACGTAGGGACGAGGACGGAGAGCACGGCGTGATCGAGGGACGCATCCGCCGGGCGGCGCTGTGCAACGGTCGTGCTCGACGGATTTGGCGCGTGACAAATCCGTCCGCATCCGCCCTGCCGGGGGCGGATGCGACAAGCGCATCCGCCAGGGCGGACGCGAACGGATTGGCACCGGCGGCGACCCGTCACCCCCCTTGGCCTTCGCAGGGGCTCCGGCCAACGGCCCGGGCGAGTGTCCACCGGACTCTCGCCTTGTCGGGCCGGCACTCGCGGGGCAAGCCCTGCCTCGTTCGTCGGCCAGCCGCCAGCCCCGGAGCGTGCCATGGCCGCTGACCCCCGCACCCTCCCCCGCCTCGCGCGTCCCGCGGGGCGCCGGCCCGGCGTCGGCATCGTCCACCTCGGGCTCGGCGCGTTCTTCCGCGCGCACGGCGCGCTCTACGTCGCCGAGGCGATGGCGCGCTCCGGCGGCGACTGGGGCATCATCGGCGTCAGCCTCGTGCGCCCCGACCAGCGCGACCGCCTGGCGCCGCAGGGCTTCGCCTATACCGCGGTCGAGCTCGGCCCCGACGCCGAGATCCCGCGCGTTACCGGCGTGATCGAGGACGTGCTGGTCGCCCGCGAAGACCCCGGGGCGGTGGTCGCGGCGATGGCCGACCCGGGCGTGCGCATCGTCACGCTGACCGTCACGGAGAAGGGCTACTGCCACGCGCCGGCGACCGGGCGGCTCGACCTCGCGCACCCCGACATCGTGCATGACCTTGCCAACCCGACAGCACCGCGCTCGGCGCCGGGGTTTCTCGTCGCCGCCCTCGCCCGCCGTCGCGCCGCGGGCGACCGGCCGTTCACCGTGCTGACCTGCGACAACCTGCCCGAGAACGGCCGGCTGGTGCGCGGCGTGACGCTCGAGCTCGCAACGGCCATCGATCCCGCGCTCGCCGACTGGATCGGGACCGAAGCCCGCTTCCCGGCGACGATGGTCGATCGCATCGTGCCGGCGACCAAGCCCGAGGACATCGAGCGGCTGGCCGAGCGGACCGGCGTGCTTGATTTGTCGCCGGTGCTGCACGAGCCGTTCCGGCAGTGGGTGGTCGAGGACGACTTCGTGGACGGCGCGCGCCCCGACCTCGGCGCGGTCGGGGTGCAGCTCGTCGCCGACGTGACGCCGTTCGAGCTGATGAAGCTTCGGATGCTGAACGGCACGCATTCCTCGCTCGCCTACCTCGGCTATCTCGCCGGGCACGAGACCATCGCCGACACCGTCGCCGACGCGCCCTTCGCTGCGCTTTGCCGGCGGCTCTGGCGCGAGGAGATCATCCCGACGCTGGCGCCGCCGCCGGGCGAGGATCTCGCCGCCTATGCCGACAAGCTCCTCGAGCGCTATCGCAACCCGGCGATTCGCCACCGCACCTGGCAGATCGCCATGGACGGCAGCCAGAAGCTGCCCCAGCGCATCCTCGGCACCATCGCCGACGCCCGCGCCGCCAGCCGCGCGACGCCGGGCCTCGTGCTCGCGGTGGCGGCCTGGATGCGCTACACCACCGGCAGCGACGAGGCCGGGCGGCCGATCGAGGTGAAGGATCCGCTGGCCGAGCGGCTCGCCGAGCTTCCCACCGAGCCGGAGGCGCGCCCGGCGGCGGTCCTCGATCTCGCCGAGGTGTTCCCGCGGCCGCTCGCCGCCGATCCGGGCTTTCGCGACGCTGTGGCGCGGGCCTACCGCGATCTCTGCGCCAACGGCGCCCGCGCCGAGGTCGCGCGCCTTGCCGGCGGAGCGGCGCCGCGCACATAGTTCGATACACTCCATCCCGAGGCCAGAGCCATGCTCGACGCAGCCACGCCCCTGATCCTGAGCCCGATCGACAATGTCGCGATCCTGACCGCGCGCGCGCCGCAGGGAGCGCGACCGCTCGGGCTCGGCGTGCCGCTCGCCACGCCGGTGTCGCCCGGCCACAAGGTCGCTCGCGTCGACATCGCCGAGGGCGGCGCGATCACCAAGTTCGGCCAGGTCATCGGCTATGCCACCCGGCCAATCGCCGCGGGCGAGCACGTCCACAGCCACAACTGCGCGTTCGGCGCGCACGACCAGGACTATCACGTCGGCGCCGACCTCGCCGCCGCGCGTGCGGCGATTCCGACGCCGGCGCCGCGCACCTTCCAGGGCTTTCGCCGCCCCGGCGGCCAGGTCGGCACCCGCAACTACATCGCGGTCTGCGCCACGGTGAACTGCTCGGCGACGGTGATCCGCCGCGCCGCCGACGCCGTGAACGCGAGCGGCGTGCTCGAGGGCTACCCCAACGTCGACGGCGTGGTCGCCTTCGCCCACGGCACCGGGTGCGGCATGGCGGCGTCGGGCCCGGGCTTCGACAACCTGCAGCGCGTGCTCTGGGGCCACGCCACGCATCCCAACGTCGGCGCGGCGGTCTTCGTCGGCCTCGGCTGCGAAGTGATGCAGGTGGCGCGGATGAAGTCGGTGTTCGGCGCCTCGGGCGCCGAGCGTTTCCACGGGCTGACCATCCAGGAGACCGGCGGCACGACGAAGACGATCGCGATGATCGTCGACCAGATCCACGCGCTCTTGCCGGAGGTCGACGCGGTGCGGCGCGAGCCGGTCTCGGCCGCAGCGCTCAAGGTCGCGCTCGAGTGCGGCGGCTCCGACGGCTTCTCCGGCATCACCGCCAACCCCGCGCTCGGGGTCGCCTCCGACATGCTGGTCGGCCTCGGCGGCACCGCGATCCTCGCCGAGACGCCGGAGATCTACGGCGCCGAGCAGCTTCTGCTCCGCCGCGCGGTCAGCCCGGAGGTGGCGCAGAAGCTCATCGACCGCATCCGCTGGTGGGAGAGCTACACCGCGATCAACGGCGGCTCGATGGACAACAACCCCTCGCCCGGCAACAAGCAGGGCGGCCTCACGACGATCCTCGAGAAGTCGCTCGGCGCGGCGGCGAAGGGCGGCTCGACGCCGCTGACCGACGTCTTCCAGTATGCCGAGCAGGTGACGACGCCGGGCTTCGTGTTCATGGACACGCCGGGCTACGATCCGGTGGCGACCACCGGGCAGATCGCCGGCGGGGCGCAGGTCGTGGTCTTCACCACCGGCCGCGGCTCGGCCTTCGGCTCGAAGCCGGCGCCGACGATCAAGGTGGCGACGAATGACCGGCTCTATGCGCAGATGCCAGACGACATGGACATCAACTGCGGCGACATCGTGAGCCAGGGCGTCTCGATCGAGGCGAAGGGCGCCGAGATCCTCGAGCGCATCCTCGCCGTCGCCTCGGGCGAGAAGACCAAGAGCGAAAGCCTCGGGCTCGGCGACAACGAGTTCGTGCCCTGGCAGGTCGGCGCGGTGATGTGACGGGCTTTGTGACAGGCGGCGCGGCCTCGACTCCGCCGCGCGCCCGGTCCACAGTCGCGGCGACGCGCGCCATGCTGGCGCGCCTGGCAGAGGCCGGGGCCGATGGCGCACGATCCCTTGTTCATCCTGGTCGCGATCGCCTGCCTCGTGGTCGTGGCAGTGCTGATCTTCGGCGTCGGCACCTTCGCGCGCGGCGGCGAGTTCAACCGCAAGCACGCCAACAAGATCATGCGGCTGCGCATCCTCGCGCAATTCATCGCGGTGCTGCTGATCCTGCTGTTCGTCTGGGTGACGAAGCGTGGCTAGAACCGGGCACCACGCGCCAAATCCGTCAGGGACCGCATCGCCGTGCCTGCATGCGAGCGTGAGCTTGCTCCGTCCTCACCACCGGCCGGAGCTCCTCCGGCCGTCCATCGCTCTAGAAGGGAGCTGTCGCCGCGCATGGTCGTCCTGAACAAGATCTACACCCGCACCGGCGACAAGGGCGACACCGCGCTCGGCGACGGCGCCCGCGTGCCGAAGGACGCCGCGCGCGTCGGCGCCTACGGCACGGTGGACGAGCTCAACGCGACGCTCGGGGTCGCGCGGCTCCACGCGCAGGGCGCGGCCGAGGCGGCGATCGCCCGCGTGCAGAACGACCTCTTCGACCTCGGCGCCGACCTCTGCACCCCGGGATTCGAGGACGACGCGAACGCCAAGCACCCGCGGCTCCGCATCGTCGCCTCGCAGATCGACCGGCTCGAGGCCGAGATCGATGCGATGAACGCCGATCTCGCGCCGCTCCGGAGCTTCGTGCTGCCGGGCGGCAGTCCGCTCGCCGCACAGCTGCACGTCTCGCGCACCGTCTGCCGGCGCGCCGAGCGGCTGGCGGTGACGCTGGCCCGGAGCGAGAGCGTGAACCCCGAGTCGGTGCGCTACCTGAACCGCCTGTCGGACTGGTTGTTCGTGGCGGCCCGGGCGGCGAACTTCTCCGCCGGTGGCGACGTGCTCTGGGTGCCGGGCGCCACGCGCTGAGCCGGCGCCACCTGATTCTAACCATAGACGGAAGGGCGCATTTCAAAGCCCCGGCGAATCTGCTGTAATCGCGCCGAGGGCGGCTCGTATCCAGTTCGGATCCGGCCAGAGGGTGGGGTGATGTTCCCGCGTGAGCGCGTTCCCATGGTCTATTCGCGTGCCGAGCTCCTGAGCGACGCGGCGGTGCATGTCGTCGGCGTGCTGGCGGCGCTGATCGCGGTGCCGGTGCTCGTCACGCTGACCGTGGTCTGGGTGGGCGACCCCTCGGCCGTCGCGGCCGCGACGATCTACGGAGTGAGCCTCGTCGGCATGCTGATCTGCTCGGCGGTCAACAACATGGTGCGGCTGCCCGACTGGAAGGATCTGCTGCGCCGGATCGACCAGTCGGCGATCTACGTCAAGATCGCCGGCAGCTACACGCCGTTCGCGGTGCTGACCGGCACGCACGCCGGCTTCTTCCTGACCGGGCTCTGGGGTGCGGCGATCGCCGGCGCCTCGCTCCGGCTCGTCAGCGGCGCGCGGCTGAAGTGGGCCAGCATCGTGCTCTACCTCGCGATCGGCTGGGCCGGAGCGCTGGCCGGCGGACAGCTCCTCGCCGGGCTGACGCCCGCGGGCGCATCGCTCATCGCGATCGCCGGCATCACCTACACCGTCGGCGTGGTGTTCTTCATCTGGGAGCGGCTGCCGTTCCACAACACCATCTGGCACGTCTTCGTGCTGGCGGCGACCTCGGTGCTCTATGCCGCGGTCCTGGTCGAGCTCTCGGGCCGCGCCGGCGCCTGAGCCCCACCGGGCACTGTCGCGAACCTCCTGCTCCGTGGCGCAAACCGGCTTGCGCGACGGGGCCTCAATCCGTAGACCGCACGAGGGCGAAGACTGCGCGCGGCGGCCGCGCGAGGCCGGCAACAGGGGGCTGTCCATGAAGATCGTCGTACCCGTCAAGCGGGTGATCGACTACAACGTCAAGGTTCGGGTGAAGGGCGACGGCTCGGGAGTCGACCTCGCGAACGTCAAGATGAGCATGAACCCGTTCGACGAGATCGCGGTGGAAGAGGCGATCCGGCTCAAGGAGAAGGGCGCTGCCTCGGAGATCGTGGTGGTCTCGATCGGCGTCAAGCAGGCGCAGGAGACGCTCCGCACCGCGCTCGCCATGGGGGCTGACCGGGCGATCCTCGTGGTCGCCTCCGAGGACGTGCAGACCGACATCGAGCCGCTGGCGGTGGCCAAGCTCCTGAAGGCCGTCGTCGATGCCGAGGGCGCGGGCCTCGTCATCGCCGGCAAGCAGGCGATCGACAACGACATGAACGCAACCGGCCAGATGCTCGCGGCGCTGCTCGGCTGGCCGCAGGCGACCTTCGCCTCGAAGATCGAGCTCGGCGACGGCCGTGCCACCGTCACCCGCGAGGTCGACGGTGGCCTGCAGACGATTGACGTGACGCTGCCGGCGATCGTTACCGCCGACCTCCGGCTGAACGAGCCGCGCTACGCGAGCCTGCCGAACATCATGAAGGCGAAGAAGAAGCCGCTCGAGGAGAAGACGCCGGCCGACTACGGCGTCGACGTGAGCCCGCGGCTCAAGGTGGTGAAGACGGCGGAGCCCGGCACGCGCAAGGCCGGGGTGAAGGTCGGCTCGGTGGACGAGCTGATCGCGAAGCTCAAGACCGAGGCGGGAGTGCTCTGATGGCGATCCTCATCCTGGCCAAGCACGACAACGTCCACCTGAACGACGCGACCGCCAAGGCGGTGACCGCCGCCAAGGCGATGGGCGGCGACATCACCGTGCTCGTCGCCGGCGAGAACGCGGGTGCCGTCGCCGAGGCGGCTGCCAAGCTCGACGGCGTGAAGAAGGTCATCCACGTCGAGGGCGCCGCCTATGGCCACCGCCTCGCCGAGCCGCTGACCGAGCTCGTCCGCTCGCTCGCTGGCGACTACGAGCACATCGTGTTTCCGGCGACCACCACCGGCAAGAACGTGGCGCCGCGGCTCGCGGCGCTCCTCGATGTCATGGTGGTCTCCGAGATCACCGGCGTCGTCGGCCCCGACACCTTCGAGCGGCCGATCTACGCTGGCAACGCCATCCAGACCGTGCAGTCGACCGACCCGAAGAAGATCGTGACCGTCCGCGGCGCGTCGTTCGCGGCGACGGGCGAGCAGGCGCCGGCGCCGATCGAGAAGGGCGCCGCGGCCAGCGACCCCGGCATCTCGTCCTGGGTCGAGGACAAGGTGGCGGCGTCCGACCGGCCCGAGCTCACCTCGGCGAAGGTCGTCGTCTCCGGCGGCCGCGGCGTCGGCTCGGAGGCGAACTTCGCGATCATCGAGAAGCTCGCCGACAAGCTCGGCGCCGCCGTGGGCGCCTCGCGCGCCGCAGTCGACTCGGGCTTTGCGCCGAACGACTGGCAGGTCGGCCAGACCGGCAAGGTGGTGGCGCCCGAGCTCTACATCGCCATCGGCATCTCCGGCGCGATCCAGCACCTCGCCGGCATGAAGGACAGCAAGATCATCGTCGCCATCAACAAGGACGAGGAGGCGCCGATCTTCCAGGTCGCCGACTACGGCCTCGTCGGCGACCTGTTCCAGATCGTGCCCGAGCTCGAGCAGAAGCTCGGCTGACCCGGCGCCGGGCGGCCCGCTCCGGCGGGCCGTCCCTCAGGCCTCCGGGGCGCCGGCCTCCAGCCGCAGCGGCGCCGTCTCGCGCGGCAGATCGTCGACGCCGAGCGGCACGGACGGCCGCGCCATCGCATAGCGCGTGACCCAGATCAGCCGCTCCTCGGCGCGGGTGATCGCCACATAGGCCAGCCGCTTCCAGAGCGCCGTCCCCGCCTCCTGCCGGTTCGACTGCGCCGCCGCCCAGAGGTCCGGCGCGAACACCTGCACCGCGCGCCACTGCGAGCCCTGCGCCTTGTGGATCGTGACCGCGGCGCCGTGCAGGAACACCGCGCCCATCGCCGCGGCGGAGACGATCATCGGCTCCTCCTGCCCCGGCGTCTCGATCTGGATGATGCTGGCGACGCCGACCCGCGGCTCCTCGGCGCCGACGACATAAAGCCGCGCAAACCCCGGCCGCGCCCCCGGCCCGAGATAGATCGCCTGCGCGCCCTTGACGAGCCCGCGCGCCTCCAGATCCATCCGCCGCTTGCGGTGCTTGAGCGGCAGCTCGATGCCGTCGCAGATCAGCGGCTCGCCGGGCAGAAGCGCCTCGACCGGCGCGTCGCAGGCGAGGCGGAACGCGTGGATCAGCCGCACCCGCGTCGCGTTGCGCCAGACCAGCACCGGGGCGCGCGCCATGGCGCCCCCGTCGACCCGCGGGCTCACCACCACCCGCTCGTCGCGCGCCGCCGCCTCGCGCAGCATCGCCTCGAAGCCGGCGAAGCTCAAGCTTGGGTCGCCGAGCGCATGCGCGAGGTCGAGGATCGGGCTGTCCGAGGCCTGACGGTGCACGCGGTGGAGCTCGAGCCGCCCGCTCTCGGGCAGCGCGTCGAAGACCATCTCCCCCGACGTACCGACGGGTGCGAGCTGTGCCGGGTCGCCGAACAGGATCAGCGTGCGGAAAAGCTCGCGCAGGTCGCCATAGAGCCGGTCGTCGAGCATCGACGCCTCGTCGACCAGCCCGATGTCGAGCGGCTCGTCGCGCCGCTTCCAGCCCTTGATGAAGTCCGAGCCGCGCAGGCCCGCGCTCGCGAGCGCGCCCGGAATGGACGGATGCTGCCGAAAGAACGCGAGCGCCCGGTCGAGCGCCGCCTCGGTCAGGCCCTCGACCTTCGGCCGCTCCGCCTTGCCGGTCAGCCACTCGGCGATCGCCTCGTAGTCGGGATGGTAGAGCGGCGTGTAGAGGATGCGATGGATCGTCGTCGCCGGCACGCCGCGGCCGCGCAGCACGCTCGCCGCCTTGTTGGTCGGCGCCAGCACCGCGAAGGTGCGGCGCGTGCGGCTCTTGCGGCTCTCGTAATCGGCCGACACCGCCTCGACCCCCGCCGCCGCCAGCCGCCGCACGAGATCGGCGAGCAGCATTGTCTTGCCGGAGCCCGCCTTGCCGATCACCGCCAGCGTCGGCTGCGGGCCGCCCGCGTCGGGCAGCAGCGCGGCGCCCGCGAGATCGACGCCGGCCGCCCGGAGCGCCGCCTCGATCCGGGCATCCGCCCGCGCCTGATCCTCGGAGAACTGCATGCCGCCATCCCTAGCCGGCGGCGGCCGGCGGCGCCAGCCGGTCAGGCGGCGATGCGCGCGGCCTCGTGCTGCGCCGGGAAGCTCGCGTCGAACCAGCGCGCCATCACCGAGAGCGGGATCCCCGACTTGCGCGCGATCTCCGTCCGCGCCGCCACGGTGATCGGCCAGAGCCCGACACTGATCGCCTCGCGCCCGGCACCGTCGGTGCCGATGATGTCCGGGGCGCAGCCGATGCGGCGGTAGAGCGGCACCGTCTTGGCATAGATGACGCCGAGCGCCTGCTCGAGCCCGAACCGCAGGCCGAGCTCGGTGCCCGCGGCGAGAAGTGCTGCCGCCACCCCGACCGGCGCGCTCGGCGCCAGGCAGAAGCGCGTGCATTCCCAGATCAGCGGGCTGCGGATGACGACGCCGCCGGTCAGATGCAGGAAATGCTCGTTGGTCATGATCCGCCCGGTCGTCGGCATGATCCGAACCGAGCCGCCGTGCCGGCCGTCCGCGTCCTCCCAGACGATGTAGAGCGGATTGAGCGCGTCGTACTGGTCGATCTCCCAGCCGGCTTCATCCACGGTGACTTCCCAGTCAAGCCGATGCTTGAACTGTGTCGCGCGGTCCTTGAACATGGAATCGGCAAGAACCGGATACTGGGACAACTGGTCAGCATAGAGGAAGCGGATCATGTAGACCTCTCGTCGTCTTCTATGGCGACAGAAATCTACCCTTGTGATTAAGAAAGGCCGACCGTGCGCTGACCTAGTATTTAGGCAACGCCCCTTTCGGCACGATCAGCCCTCGCGCCAGCGCCAGCGCCACAGCGTGGGTGACGTTGAGCGCGCCGAGCTTGTGGCGTGCGGAGTCGATGTAGGCGCGGAGCGTGTTCTCCGAGATTTGCAGGCTGTCGGCCACCGCGGCCCGGCTCTGCCCGAGGCTCAGCTGTGTCAGCGCCTCGCGCTCGCGCGGGCTGAGATCGGCGCTCGGCGGGTCAAGCTCCTGGTTGATGATCCGCATCGCCTGCTGGTGCATCAGGTGCGACACCACCAGGATGTCCTTGGCGTTGCGGCTGGTGAACGCCTCCCAGGTCTCATCGTCGGTCGAGTGGTTCAGGCAGAACAGCGCGAACTCGCCCTGCGGGCCCCAGATCGGCACCGACCATCCCTGGTTGCCGAGGCCGTGCGTCATCGCCTCGCGCAGCATCGCCCGCGCCGCCGGGCTCGACCAGTCGAGCGTCTTCCAATCCATCGGGTGGAACCGCCTGAGCGCGCCGAGCACCACCGGGTCGACGCTGCGATAGTCCTTCTCGATGTAGCGGCGCGCCCAGTCGCGGCTGTAGGTGAAGGCGCCGACCTGCTCGGACCTCAGGGTCGCGGTATGGTAGAAGACGTGGGCGACGCCGAAGAAGTCGCGCAGCTCGTGCGCCCAGATCTGCAGCTCGTCAATGGACTTCGTTGTCTGCAAGCGCTCCAGCAGCGCCTCGAGCCTGGCCTTTTCCACCGTCGGTTCCCGCACCGCAGAGCTTCGCACCAATCTCGCTGGCTGCGACGAAGATGGCGTCGTCGAGCTGCTCGGCGAGCTCGAGCATGCCGTTCTTCTCGGAAAACTGCCGGATGTCCTTCAGAATATCAATGACCCAGTAAGCTTTCATCGCGCGGCACCTTCGGGAGCGGGAACACCTTGGCGAAGGCAATAGCACGGGGAGCGATTTGGTTAAATTCGCCAATTCTGACTCCCCGAAAACCGCGGGGCGATCTCCGCCAAGTGCTTGATTCCGCGCCAAAGCGCCGGAGCGGACTGCGCATCGCCCGCCGCCGGCGCGCCAAACGGCACGGCTTGGCGACCCGCTCGCCAGGCACTCTGGCTCGCAAAGCCTCGCCCGGAACGGCGACCGGCACCCCGCTGCCGCCGACCCGGGGCGCCACCCGGCGCGCCCCGCCTTCTTCTTGGCGCAACTACTCCCGCCGGAGGCGCCTTCTGCCGGAGCAGCCGCGCTGCCGAATCAGGCCGGTCGCGCCGCCCGACTCGCCTCCAGCGTGTCGGCGAAGGTCCGGAGCCCGGTGGTCGGCGCGCTGACCAGCACCGCCATGTTGCCCGGCTTGTGCTCGTTCCGGCGCATCTTGACGTGCGCCTGCGGAATCTGCGCCCAGGGGAACACCTCGGACATGCAAGGATCGAGCCGGCGCTCGAGCATCAGCTGGTTCGCCGCCGACGCCTGCTTGAGGTTGGCGAAGTGGCTGCCCTGCACCCGCTTCTGGTTCATCCAGAGATAGCGCGCGTCCATCGTCAGGTTGTAGCCGGTGGTGCCGGCGCAGATCACCACCATGCCGCCCTTCTTCACCACCAGCACGCTGACCGGGAACGTCGCCTCGCCGGGATGCTCGAACACCATGTCGACGTTCACGCCCTTGCCGGTGATGTCCCAGATCGCCTTGCCGAACTTGCGCGCCTCGCCGAGCCAGGCCTTGTATTC
>JBDHSS010000015.1:0-21205 GCA_039808205.1 Paracoccaceae bacterium
GCGCTCCGGGCCTATGCCGCCTTCGCGACCAGCGCCGCGCGCGGCGCGGTGCGGGTGGTCCCGGAGTAGGGAAAAATCCGCTGGACACCGCGTTGGCGGTGCCCTAGTCAGCAGCCCCGACGGTGGCCTGCCACCGTCCCCGCCCGGGTAGCTCAGGGGTAGAGCAGCGGATTGAAAATCCGCGTGTCGGTGGTTCAAATCCGCCCCCGGGCACCAACTCTGCGTCGGCGTGACAGGCTGATCCGCGCAGGCAGAGTTCCCCCTCACGCCGGCTCGTGCGTTCCCCAGGGGCCGTGGTGCGCGCCCGGGGCGTCGATGCGCTCGAAGCCGTGGTTGCCGAAGAAGTCGCGTTGCGCCTGCAGCAGGTTGGCGGTGCCGCGCGCGGTGTGCATGGCATCGAAGTAGCCGAGCGCCGCGGCGAGCGCCGGCGTCGGGATGCGGGCGAGCGCGGCTTCGGCCACGGTCTGGCGCAGTCCGTCCTGGGATCGCCGCAGACGGTCGGCGAAGCCGGACGCGAACATGAGGTTGGTGCCGGCCTCCTGCTCCAGGGCCTGCGCCATGTCGTCGAGCATCGCCGAGCGGATGATGCAGCCGGCGCGCCAGACGCGGGCGATGGCGCCGAGGGGCAGCGACCAGCCGAACTCCTTCGACGCCGCAGCAAGCAGCTCGAACCCCTGGGCATAGCAGCAGATTTTGCCGGCGAGGAGCGCGGCCTCGAGCCGGGCCAACGTGGCCTCGGCGTCGGACACCGGCCGGGGTGGCAGGTCGAAGATCGCGGCACCCTGGCGCCGCTCGTCGAGGCGCGCCGAGAGGTTGCGCGCCGCCACCGCCGCCTCGATCGTCGTTGCCGGAGCGCCGAGGTGCTGCGCCTCGATCACCGTCCAGCGGCCGGTGCCCTTCTGCCCGGCGCGGTCGAGGATGACGTCGATCATCGGCTTGCCGGTTTTGGGGTCGATCGCGCGCGCGACGCTGCCGGTGATCTCGATCAGGTAGGACTTGAGCGGCCCGCCGTTCCAGCGGTCGAAGACGTCGGCCACGGCGAGCGGCGTCATGCCGAGGCCGTCGCGCAGGATGCCGTAGACCTCGGCGATCATCTGCATGTCGGCGTACTCGATGCCGTTGTGCACCGACTTCACGAAGTGCCCGGCGCCGTCGGGGCCCATCCAGCCGGCACAGGGGGTCGAGCCGAACTTGGCGGCGATCGCCTCGAAGATTGGCGCCACCCGGTCCCACGCGGGCTTCGGCCCGCCGCCCATGATCGCGGGGCCGTGGCGGGCACCTTCCTCGCCGCCCGAGACCCCGACGCCGAGGTAGGGCGAGCCGGCCGCCGCCGCCGCGGCCGCGCGCCGGCGGGTATCGTGGAAGTTGGCGTTGCCGCAGTCGATGATGAGGTCGTCGCGGTCGAGGAGCGGCGTAAGCGCGGCGATCATCTCGTCGACCGGGTTGCCGGCCGGCACCATCAGGATGATCGCCCGTGGCTGCTTCAGCGCGGCGACGAGCGCCTCGAGCGTCAGGCAGGGGGTGATCCGCGACGCGAGGTCGCCCGCCTCGGCCGGGAAGCCTTCGGTGACGCTCGTCGTCCGGTTGAAGACGGCGATGTCGAAGCCCTTCTCGGCGATGTTGAGCGCGAGCGCCGCACCCATGGTGCCGAGGCCTACCAGGCCGATGTCCGCTGCCATGTGCTTGCCCCCCGGGATTTGGTCCCGCCGTGCGGGGACCGGCACCTTCAACTATGGGGGGCGGTGCCGGGCAAGGCAAGGCGAGCGCCACGCCGGTCGCCATCGCTTGATCCGGGGCTCAGCCGCCGTCGGCCACGCGCAGCAGATAGCGCCCGTAGTCGGTCTTGAGGTACGGCTCGGCCAGCGCCCGCAGCGTCGCGCCGTCGATCCAGCCCTCGGCGAAGGCGATCTCCTCGGGGCAGCCGATCTTCACGTTCTGCCGCTCCTCGATCATCCGCACGAAGTTGCCGGCGTCGAGCAGGCTCGCGTGGGTGCCGGTGTCGAGCCAGGCGAAGCCGCGGCCCATGCGCTCGACGGCGAGGAGCGCGTCGGCGAGGTAGGAGTTCAGCACCTCGGTGATCTCGAGCTCACCGCGCGGGCTCGGGCGGGCGGCGCGGGCGCGCGCCGGCGCGCTGCCGTCGAGCACGTAGATGCCGGTCACGGCGAAGTTCGAGCGCGGCTTCGCCGGTTTCTCCTCGATCGACAGCACCCGGCCCTCGCGGTCGAAGGCGACGACGCCGTAGCGCTCCGGGTCGCGCACCTGGTAGCCGAAGACGGTGCCGCCCTCGGGCCGGTCGCCGGCGCGCTTCAGCAGCGCCGGCAGGTCGTGGCCGAAGAAGATGTTGTCGCCGAGCACCATGGTCGAGGACCGGCCCTCGAGAAACTCCTCGGCCAGCACATAGGCCTGCGCCAGCCCCTCGGGCCGCGGCTGCGCGATGTACTCGAACCGCATCCCCCACTGACTGCCGTCCTTCAGCAGCCGACGGAACTGGTCCTGGTCCTCGGGCGTGGTGATGATCGCGATCTCGCGTAGGCCGGCGAGCATCAGCACCGACAGCGGATAGTAGATCATCGGCTTGTCGTAGAGCGGCAGGAGCTGCTTCGACAGCGAGTGCGTGATCGGATAGAGGCGGGTGCCGGAGCCGCCGGCGAGGATGATGCCGCGGCGCCCGGTCATGCCGCGGCCTCCCCGAGATCCTCGATCACCGCATCGAGCGCCAGCGGCCAGTCGGGCTGGGCGATGCCGTAGGCGGCGGCGATGGCGCTGCAGTCGAGCACCGAGTTCGCGGGTCGGCGCGCTTTCGTCGGCCAGTCGGCGGTGCCGATCACCGTGACCGTCGGACGCTCGCGCCAGGCGACGCGCGCGAAGATCGCCTCGGCGAGCTCGGCCCACGAGGCGGCGGGGGTGCCGGCGTAGTGGAAGATGCCCGAGAGGCCGCGGCCGCGGCCCCAGTCCTCGGCGATCGTCCAGAGCGCGCCGGCGATGTCGCGGGCCGCGGTCGGGCAGCCGCGCTGGTCGCCGACGACGCGCACCGCGTCGCGGCCGCGGCCGACCTTGAGCATCGTCTTGACGAAGTTGCTGCCGTGGGCGGAAAAGACCCAGGCCGTGCGCAGCACGACGTGGTCGGGGGTGGCCGCGACCACCGCCTGCTCGCCGGCGAGCTTCGAGGCGCCGTAGACGCCGATGGGCTCGGTCGGGTCGTCCTCGCGCCATGCCCGGCCCGGGGTGCCGTCGAAGACGTAGTCGGTCGAGACCTGCAGGAACGGCACGCCCTTCTCGGCGCAGGCGGCGGCGATCGCGCCCGGCGCCGCGCCGTTGATGCGGTGGGCGAGGGCGGGCTCGTCCTCGGCCTGGTCGACGGCGGTGTAGGCGGCGGCGTTCACCACCACGTCCGCACTCACGGCGCGCACCGCGGCAGCGCAGGCGGCGGGGTCGGCAAGGTCGGCCGCGGCGCGGTCGAGGAAGGTCGCGTCGATGCCGAGCTCGGCGGCGGCGCGGCGCAGCTCGCGCGCGACCTGGCCGGTCGAGCCGAAGACCAGCGCCCGCATCAGCCCTCCGCCCGCATGAGCCCGATGCGCTCGAGCGTGTGGCCGCGGGCCTGGATCGCCTGCCACCACGCGCGGTTGTCGAGATACCACGCGACCGTGCGGCGCAGTCCCTCGTCCAGCGTCACCGACGGCTGCCAGCCGAGCTCGTCGCGGATCTTCGTCGCGTCGATTGCGTAGCGGAAGTCGTGACCGGGGCGGTCCTCGACGTAGGTGATGAGCTCGGCGTGCGGCGCGCCCTCGGGCACGAACTCGTCCATCAGCGCGCAGACATGGGTGACGATGTCGATGTTCCTCGCCTCGGCGTTGCCGCCGATGTTGTAGCTCTCGCCGACCCGGCCGCGGGTGACGACGGCGAGGAGCGCGCTTGCGTGGTCCTCGACATAGAGCCAGTCGCGCACGTTCTCGCCGCGGCCGTAGACCGGGATCTCGCGGCCGGCGAGCGCGTTCAGGATGATGACAGGGATCAGCTTCTCGGGGAAGTGATAGGGCCCGTAGTTGTTCGAGCAGTTCGACAGCACGACCGGCAGGCCGTAGGTCTCGTGCCAGGCCCGGACCAGATGATCGCTCGCCGCCTTCGAGGCCGAATAGGGCGAGTTCGGCGCGTAGGGGCTGGCCTCGGTGAACCTGCCGGTGGCGCCGAGGGTGCCGAAGACCTCGTCGGTCGAGATGTGGTGGAAGCGGAACTCGCGCCGGCCGCCCCACCAGGCGCGCGCCGCCTCGAGCAGCGTGTAGGTGCCGGTGATGTTGGTGTCGATGAAGGCGGCCGGGCCGTCGATCGAGCGGTCGACGTGGCTCTCCGCGGCGAGGTGCATCACCGCGTCCGGCTGGTGCTCGGCGAGGATGCGGTCGAGCGCCGCCCGGTCGCGGATGTCGGCTTCCTCGAACGCGAAGCGGTTGCTCGACGCGATCGGGTCGAGGTTGGCGCGGTTCGCCGCGTAGGTGAGCGCGTCGAGCACCACCACCTCGTGGCCCGCGGCGATCGCGGCCCGCGCCACCGCCGAGCCGATGAACCCGGCGCCGCCCGTCACCAGAAGCCTCATGCACCCGCTCCGTACTCGAATGGCGAAACCCAGTCCGCGAAGGCGGGCGCCGACCGGTCCTTGTCGGAGAGCGTCACCGCCTCGGCACGCACGCCCCAGTCGATGCCGAGCCCTGCGCCGTTCCAGAGCACGCTGCCGTCGCTGGCGGCATCGTAACCGTTGTCGACCTTGTAGACGACGAGGGTGTCGGCGACCAGCGTGACGAAGCCGTGCAGGAAGCCGCGCGGCACCAGCACCTGCGCGCCGTTCTCGGCGGAGAGCTCGACCGTGACCCATCGCCCGAACCGCGGCGAGCCGCGCCGCGCGTCGACGACGACGTCGCGCACCGCGCCGCAGGCGACGCGCACGAGCTTGGCCTGCGCGAAGGGCGGCGCCTGGTAGTGCAGGCCGCGCAACGTGCCGGGCCTCGGCGACAGGCTTTCGTTGTCCTGCACGAAGCCGGTCGCCAGCCCGGCCGCGCTCATGCGTGCCGCGCTCCAGGTCTCGCTGAAGTAGCCGCGCGCGTCGCCGAAGCGGCGCGGCACGAGCACCTTCACCTCGGGAAGATCGGTGGCCCGGATTTCCATCCGGTGCGGCTTAGTCGGCGCTGCCGGAGGCGTCCAGTGGATTTCGCCCTGCCGCCCGCCGGCTGCCGACCGTTGCCGCGCTGCACGCTTCGGCGAGAAATTTCCGATCGCGTGCAGCGGAGGTTTGTCGCGGACGTTGCATGGCTTAGGGTTTCGTTAACGAAAAGATCGGCGGGCAGGACATCTCCATGGCGCGGCGGGAACTTGGCATCCTGACGGGGGTCGCGCTCGGCGCGACGCTCGCCGCGGCTGCGCCCGCGTCGGCATTCTCGCTGTTTGGCATCCACCTCTGGGGGCCGCGCGAGGACGAGCAGCGCGTCGAGGTCATCGATCCCCTGACCTACACCGTCACGCTCACCGTGCACGGGCCCGGCGCCGACCTGCAGGGAACGCTCGAGAAGGCATCCTCGCTCTGGACCGACCGCGAGGAGCCCGCCTCCGGCACCGGCGGCCTGCTCGCGAAGGCACGGGGCGACTATCGGCGCCTCCTCGCCTCGCTCTATGCCGAAGGCTACTACGGCCCCTACATCAGCATCCGCGCCGGCGGGCGCGAGGTCGCCGACCTGACGCTCGCCACCGAGTTCCCGCAAGGCGTGCCGATCACCGTCGACATCGACACCGGGCCCGAGTTCGCGTTCGGCATCGCCGCGATCGTCAACCCGCCGCCCGAGCACGTCTCGCAGCGCGACGACGTCGACAGCGCGGCCTCGGTCGGCTATCGACCCGGCGGCGTGGCGCGCTCCGGCGTGGTCACGCAGGCCTCCTCGCTCGCGGTCGAGCGCTGGCGCCAGGTCGCCTACGCCAAGGCGCGGGAGACCGATCGGCGCATGCTGGCCGACCATCCCGAGAACCGCCTCAATGCCGCGATCACCCTCGATCCCGGCCGTCCGGCGACCTACGGCCCGACCACCGTCGTCGGCAGCCGGCGGACCGACCCCGCCTTCATCGCCTTCATGGCCGACCTGCCCGAAGGCGAGAGCTTCGATCCCGACGACATCGCCGACGGCCAGGCGCGGCTGAACCGGCTCGGCATCTTCCGCTCGCTGCGCTTCGAGGAGGCGCCCGAGATCCGGCCCGACGGCAGCCTGCCGATGACCGTGCGCGTCGAGGACCGCAAGCCGCGCACCATCGGCTTCGGCGGCACCTATTCGACGATCGACGGCATCGGCGTCTCGGCCTACTGGATGCACCGTAACCTGTTCGGCCGCGGCGAGCGGCTGCGCTTCGACGCCAGCATCGACGGCCTCGGCTCGTCGCTGGATCCGACCGACTACGACTACAACCTCGGCGTGACCTTCACCAAGCCGGGGATCTGGACGCCCGACACCGACTTCGTCACCTCGCTCGTCGCCAGCAAGGTCAACTACGACACCTACCGCGAGGAATCGATCACCGCGACCGCCGGCATCCAGCAGCAGTTCGGCCAGCGGCTGACCGGCTCGCTGCTCGTCGAGGCGTCGCGGGCGCGGTTCGAGGATGATTTCGGCACCCGCCGCTTCACCACCTTCGGCCTGGTCGGCGCCGCGCAGTACGACCGGCGCGACGACAAGTTCGACGCGACGCGCGGCTACTACCTCGCCGCCGAGGCGCAACCGTTCTACGAGTTCGAGTACGGCAACCCGGCGATGCAGGCCACGCTCGAGGGCCGCGTCTACAAGGCCATCGGCGAGGAGCGCCGCCTCGTCCTCGCCGCGCGCACGCTGGTCGGCAGCTACGTCGGCCCGAACGAGCGCGAGAGCCCGCCCGACATGCTGTTCTTCGCCGGCGGCGGCGGCTCGATCCGCGGCTATGCCTACCAGTCGATCGGCGTGCCGTATTTCGACCCGGAGACGGGCGAGACCTTCACCGTCGGCGGCCGCGGGATCTTCGAGGCGTCGGGCGAGGTGCGCTACCGCTTCGGCGGCTCGAAGTGGGGCGCGGTGGGCTTCGTCGACACCGGCTTCGTCAGCACGAGCTCAAGCCTCGGCGGCGACCGCGAGTTCAAGACCGGCACCGGGCTCGGCGTGCGCTACTACACGCCAATCGGCGTGCTGCGCGGCGATCTCGCGACACCGTTGCAGCGCGAGTCGGGCGACAGCGCCGTCGCGCTCTACATCGGCATCGGACAAGCGTTTTGAAGCGGCTCGTCGCGTTCCTCGCCGTGCTTGCGTTCGTGGCGATCGCCGCGGTGGCGCAGGACACCGCCGACACCCCGGACGACAACGGCTTCATCACCCGCTTCATCCAGAACCGCATCTCCGCCCCCGGTCGCGAGATCCGCCTGAGCGGCGTCTCGGGCGCCTTGTCCTCGCAGGCGCGCATCGAGCGCATCACCGTCTCCGACGACCAGGGCGTCTGGCTGCAGATCGACAATGCCGAGCTCGACTGGAGCCGGCTCGCGCTGCTGCGGGGCCGAGTGAACATCAACCGGCTCTCGGCCGCGCAGATCTCGTGGCTGCGCCGGCCGGTCATGCCCGAGGCCAAGCCGTCGCTGCCGCAGGCCGAGACCCAGCCCTTCAAGCTGCCCGAGCTGCCGGTGGCGGTGAACCTCTCCGAGCTCGCGCTGCCCAAGGTCAGCTTTGCCGAGCCGGTGTTCGGCCAGGCCGCCGACATCGCCATCACCGGCGCGCTGACGCTCGCGAGCGGGGCGCTCGATTCGAACCTCGACATCCGCCGGCTCGACGGCCCCGGCGGCACGCTGGCGCTCAAGGCGGCGTTCTCCAACGAGACGCGCCAGCTCGACCTCGACGTCGCGCTGCACGAGCCCAAGGGCGGCATCGTCGCCACCGTGCTCCGGATCGAGGGCACCCCCGCCATCGACCTGACGCTGCAGGGCGCGGGGCCGCTCGACAATCTCGACGTGAAGTTCGCGCTCGACGCCGACCGGACGCGCATCGCCGACGGCCTCGTCGCGCTCCGCGCCCGCGACGACGGCCTCGGCTTCGACGTGAGCTTCGGCGGCGACCTCGCGCCGCTCATCCCGGCGCAGTTCCGCGACTTCTTCGCCGGCCACAGCACGGTGAAGCTCGCGGGCGTCTCCAAGGCTGGCGGCGGCGTGCGCGTCGACGACCTGGCGGTGCAAGGCGCGGCGCTCAACCTGACCGGCAACCTCGAGACCATGGGCAGCGCGCTCCGCCGGCTGACGCTGACCGGCAACCTCGGCGACCCGCGTGGTCCGGCGGTGACGCTGCCGGTGCCCGGCGGGCGCACCAAGCTGCATTCGGCGGTGCTGCACGTCAGCTTCGGCGAGAGCGCGCACTGGGACGGCCTCCTCGTTCTCGACCGGCTGCAGGTCGCCGACATCGGGATGGAGGACGTGAGCTTCCGCATGGGCGGGCTTGCGCAGAACCTCGACGACCCCGCCAAGCGCAACGTCTCGGTGAACGTCGAGGGGCTCGCCACCGGCGTCGGCGCCGCCGATCCCGAGATCGCCAGGGCGCTCGGCAGCCGCATCGACCTCTTCGCCGACGCGGTGCTGCCGCCGGACGCGCCGGTCACGATCAACCAGTTCCAGGTCAGCGGCAACGGCCTGTCGCTGTTCAGCGCCGGCGAGCTCGAGAACTTCGTCTACACCGGGCGCAACGTCGTGCGCGTCGCCGATCTCGCGATCTTCGCCGGCATCGCCAATCGCCCGCTCGGCGGCGCGATCGACCTGCACGCCAACGGCAGCGTCAGCCCGCTCGAAGGCGGCTTCGATCTCACGTTTGCCGGTGGCGCCACCGATCTCAGGACCGGCGTCGAGAGGCTCGATCCGCTCCTCGCCGGCGAGACGCGGCTTTCCGGCCGCGCCGTGCGCGACGCGAGCGGCATCCGCACCGAGGATCTGAAGGTGCAGAACCCGCAGCTCGCGTTCGCCTCCAACGGGCAGGTCTCGAGCAAGGCGACCGACATCGGCTTTCAGGCCTCGCTCGCCGACCTGCGCCTCGTCGACCCGCGCCTCGAAGGCACGCTGTCGGCGACCGGCAAGGCGCAGGGCAGCGGCGGGCCGATCACCGTCAGCATTGCCGCCGGCATTCCGCAGGGGAAGATCGCGGGGCGCACGCTCGCCAATGCCCACCTCGGCCTCGACGGCACCGTCGACGGCGCCGACGTGACCGGCACGCTGAGCGGCGACGGCGGCCTCGACGGGCTGGTGCTGCGGCTCGCCGGCGACATCGCGGCCGTGGGCGAGGTGCGCTCGGTCAAGGGGCTCGAGGTCGTCGTCGGCCCGAACCGGCTGAGCGGCGAGGTCAGCAAGGCCGGCGCCGCGCCGGCCGAGGGGCGCCTCACGCTGCACGCGCCCGACATCGCGCCCGTGGCCGCGCTGGCGCTCGTCGAGGCGACGGGCGCCGTCGACGTCGACATCCAGCTTGCCGCCGCCGAAATCGGGCAGGGCGCGACCATCGTCGCCGGTGCCAATGGCCTCGCGATGGGCGGAACGCGGATCGGCCGGCTCGACGCCAACGCCACGGTCATCGACGCGCTTGGCGTGCCGCTGATCGACGGCAGCCTGAACGCGGGCGACGTGACGGCCGGCGGGGTGCAGATGACCTCGCTGACTGCGACCGCGCGGCACACCGACACGGCGCGCATGCAGGTCTCGGCCGCGAGCCGGCTCGCCATCGGCACCGAGGTCGAGCTCGCAGGCGAGCTCGAGCGACTCGAGGCGGGCTTTGCCGCCACGCTTGCCGCGCTCGACCTGCGCCAGGGCGACACGTCGGCGCACCTCGCGGCGCCGGCGACGGTGACGATCGCGAACGGCAGGGTGGCGCTGACGCCGCTGCGGCTCGACGTGGGCGCCGGCAGCCTGACGGCCCAGGGGCGGCTCGACGACGCCTTCGACATCGACCTCGCGCTTCGCGACCTGCCGCTCGCCGTCGCCAACGCGATCCGCCCCGACCTCGCGCTCGCCGGCACGCTCAACGGCAGCGCCCGGGTGACGGGCACGCGGAATGCGCCGGACGTGCGCTTCGATCTCGCCGCGGCCGGCGTCGCCTCGGGCTTGACCCGCGCCGCCGGGCTGCCGCCGGTCGAGGTGACGGCGACCGGACAGACCGCCGACGGCCTTCTCAGCCTCGACGCGGGCGTGGCCGGCGACGGCCTCGCGGCGACGGCGCGGGGCACGGTGCCGCTCGGGCCCGGCAATCTCGACCTGGCGCTCAACCTCGACGCCTTCCCGCTGACGCTCGTCGACCGTCTGGCCGGCAAGCGCGGGCTCAGCGGCACCGTCTCCGGCACCGGTCGTGTGACCGGCACGCTGGCCGATCCCGCGGTCGCCTTCGATCTGCGCGGCGAGCGGCTGACCGCGCGGATGCTGGTCGAGAACGGCCTGCCGGCGTTCGGCGCCACCGCGGCCGGCAGCTATCGCGCAATGACCGTGCGGCTCGACAGCGCACGCGTCACCGCACCGGGCGGCTTCGACGCGACGGGCGCGGGCACCATCCCGCTCCGCGGGCCGGGCCTCGACGTGCAGGTGAACGGCACCGTGCCGCTGCAGGTCGCGAACCCGTTCCTCGCCGGGCGCTCGGCGCAGGTCGCGGGCACCATGCGGCTCGACGCGACCGCCCGCGGCGCGATCACCGCGCCCGAGCTCGGCGGCAACGTGTCGGTGGCGGGCGGCACCTTCGTCGACCCGCAGACCAACATCCGCCTCGAGGGCATCGCGCTCGACGCCGGCCTCGAGGGCAACACCGCGCTCCTCCGCCGCTTCCGCGCCGAGGTCGTCTCGGGCGGCGCGCTCGAGGCCGAGGGCCGCGTCACGCTGGCGCGCGGCTACCCGGCCGATCTCACCGCCCGCATCCTCGACGTGCGCTATACCGACGGCGCCTTCGTCTCGACCCAGCTCAACGGCACCCTGTCGCTCGAGGGCCCGCTCGTCGGCCCCGGCGGGATGCTCGCCGGCCGCATCGACCTCGGCCGCACCGAGATCTCGATCGCCGAAGGACTCGGCGCCAATGCGCAGAAGGCGCTGGCCCAGGTCGACCACGACCGCCCGCCGCCGCCGGTCAAGGTGACGCTCGAGCGCGCCCAGGTCGGCACGCCGCGCTCGGAGGGGTCGAGCTTCCGGCCCGAGATCGGCCTCGACGTGGTGGTGAGCGCGCCGAACCAGATCTTCGTGCGCGGCCGCGGCCTCGACGTCGAGCTCGGCGGCGAGCTCCGGGTGCAGGGCACCATGTCCGACATCCAGCCGGTCGGGCAGTTCGACATGCGGCGCGGGCGGCTCAACATCCTCGGCCAGCGCATCGACTTCGACGAGGGCTCGCTGCAGCTCGTCGGCAACCTCGACCCGCAGATCCGCTTCGTCGCCGAGACCCAGTCGAACGACGTGACCGCGATCGTCACCGTCGAGGGACGCGCCTCGGCGCCGCAGATCACCTTCTCGTCGAACCCCGAGCTGCCGCAGGACGAGGTGCTGGCGCGGGTTCTCTTCAACCGCGCCACCGACAACCTCTCGCCGTTCCAGCTGGCGCAGCTCGCGGCCGCCGCGGCCGAGCTCGCCGGTGGTGGCGGCGGCCCGGGGATTCTGTCGCAGCTTCGCGACGCGACCGGCCTCGACGACCTCGACATCATCACCGCGCCGGACGGCGCCACCGCGGTCCGCGCCGGGCGCTATGTCTCGGACAAGGTCTATGTCGACGTGCAGGCCGACACCCGCGGGGTCAGCCAGGCCGAGATCAACTATTCGGTCAGCGACCGGCTGACCGCGCGCGGCTCGGTCGCCTCCGACGGCAACACCACGCTCGGGCTGTTCTACGAGCGGGACTACTGATCTTCGGTGCCACCAGGGAGCAGCTGCCCCGTGCGCACGGTCTTGTGATAGGCTTCGTCATCGTGACCGATGACGCGGGAGCTCATTCATGGCTCGGGTAGCCGCCCTGCGCGCTTTGCAGTGCCTCGCCGTCGTCGTTGCCGGCGCGTCGGCAAGCCTGGCCGTCGATCTGAGCACGCTGTCGAGCAACCAGCAGCGCCTCTATTGCGTGGCCTATATCTTTCTCGGGCTGACGGCGGCGCACGAGCAGGGCGGGCTGAGCGATTCCGATTTCCAGCACCTGCGCACGCAACTCGGCTGGAAGGTCAGGGACGCCCAGGAGCTGCGGCGCATCGACGCCCCGATCGCCGCGATTCTCGCGGAGAATCCGACCCTCGGCGAGGTGGCTACCCAGGCGAAGGCCTGCGTGGCCATGCTCCGGTTCTAGGCGCTCAGCCGGCCAGCCGCGCCACCCGTTTCCGTCCTGTCTCCAGCACCTTCCCGAGATCGACGCCGGTCAGTCGGCCGTCGGCGACCACGCGCCGGCCCTCGACGAGGAGGTCGCGCACCTGGAACGGGCCGCAGAGCACCAGCGCCGCCACCGGATCCCAGGCGCCGGCGGCGCCAAGCCCGGAGACGTCCCAGATTGCGAGATCGGCGCGACGTCCGGGCTCGATCGCGCCGAGTTCGGCGCCGCGGCCGAGCACCTCGGCGCCGCCCAGCGTGGCGATCTCCAGCGCCTCGCGCGCGCTCATCGCGTCCGCGCCGTTCTGCACCCGCTGCAGCAGCATCGCCTGGCGCGCCTCCGAGAGCAGGTGCCCGCCGTCGTTGCTCGCCGAGCCGTCGACGCCGAGCGCCACCCGGACGCCCGCGTCGCGCATCTGCCGCACCGGCGCGATGCCCGAGCCGAGCCGGCAGTTCGAGCACGGGCAGTGCGCGACGCCGGTCTTCGAGCGGGCGAAGAGGTCGATCTCGGCGGCATCGAGCTTCACGCAGTGCGCATGCCAGACGTGATCGCCGGTCCAGCCCAGATCCTCGGCGTACTGGCCAGGCCGGCAGCCGAAGGTCGCGAGCGAATAGGCGATGTCCTCGTCGTTCTCGGCGAGGTGGGTGTGCAGCATCACCCCCTTGGCGCGCGCCATCGCTGCCGCGTCGCGCATCAGCCCGGTCGACACCGAGAACGGCGAGCAGGGGGCGAGGCCGACCCGCACCATCGCGCCGGGCGAGGCGTCGTGGAAGCCGTCGACCACCCGCTCGAAGTCCTTCAGGATCGCGGGCTCGGCCTCGACCAGGCTGTCGGGCGGCAGCCCGCCCGCGCTCTCGCCGAGGCTCATCGCGCCGCGGGTCGGGTGGAAGCGCACGCCGATGGTCGCGGCGGCTTCGATGGTGTCCTCGAGCCGCACGCCGTTCGGAAAGATGTAGAGGTGATCCGAGCTCATCGTGCAGCCCGAGAGCGCGAGCTCGGCGAGGCCGATCTGTGCCGAGACGACCATGTCCTCGGGCTGCATGCGCGCCCAGATCGGATAGAGCGTCTTCAGCCAGCCGAAGAGCAGCGCGTTCTGGCCGTCGGGCACCGCCTTGGTCAGGGTCTGGTAGAGGTGGTGATGGGTGTTGACGAGCCCCGGCGTCACCACGCAGCCGGTGGCGTCGAGCGTCTCGCCGGCGGGCCCGAGGTCGCGCTCGAGGTCGCGGCCGACCGCGCGGATCACCCCGTCCTCGACGAGGATGTCGGCGGCGAGCTCCCGGCGGCCCGCGTCCATCGTGACGAGGCGCGTCGCATTGCGGATGAGAAGGCTCGGCATCGCAATCCTTTCGGCGGTTGGGCAGGTGCGGCGCATTCTAGGGAACGATCGCCGAAGCGGCTTCAAGTTCGCTTTGAATGTGCTTCGCGGCCCGGCTCATGCCGCCTGCGTCACCGGCCTGCGACCTTTTGGTCACTTCTTGCCGCGCAGGCTCCATCCTAGCCTGTCTCCAGCTCCGCCGCAGGGCGGGGTGGAACGACGAAGGGAGCGAACATGGCCTGGACTGCACCGAAGATCGAGGAAGTCAGCTGCGGCATGGAGATCAACATGTACGCGCCGGCCGAGGACGATCGGGACGGCGATCTGTTCTGACCCGCGCGCACTGACCGCCGTTGGCCTTGCGCCTCCAGATACTCGGGGCGGCGGCCGGCGGCGGGCTGCCGCAGTGGAACTGTGGTTGCGCCAACTGCGCGGCGGCCCGGCGGGGTGAGATCCCGGCGCTGACGCAGTCGTCGCTGGCCGTCAGCGGCGATGGTGCGTCATGGGCGCTCCTCAACGCCTCGCCCGACCTGCGCGCGCAGCTGGCGCGAGCGCCGGCGCTGCACCCGAGGGGCTTGCGCGGCTCGCCGGTGGTCGCGGTCCTGGTGACGAACGGCGACATCGATCATGTGGCGGGTCTCCTGACCCTGCGCGAGAAGCAGGCGTTCCGGCTGATCGCGACTGCCGAGGTGCATGCCATGCTGGCTGCCAACCCGCTCTTCGCCGCGCTCGACGCCACGCTCGTCGAGCGGGTCGAGGTGGCGTCCGACGTGCCGTTCCCGCTCGCGCCCGGCCTCGTCGCGACGCTGTTCGCGGTGCCCGGCAAGGTGCCGCTCTATCTCGAGGGCGAGGACGTGCAGACCGACCTCGAGGGCGGGCAGACCGTCGGCGTCGCCCTGTCCACCGCCAGCGCCACCGCCTTCTACGTGCCCGGCTGCGCGCGGATGCCGCCGGCGCTCGCCCGTCGGCTGCGCGGCGCCGCGCTCGTCCTTTTCGACGGCACGCTCTGGCGCGACGACGAGATGATCGCGGCCGGTCTCGGCAGCAAGACCGGCCGACGCATGGGCCACATGCCGATCTCGGGGCCGGACGGCTCGCTCGCCGCGTTCGCGGGTCTCGGCGTGCGCCGCAAGGTCTACGTTCACCTCAACAATTCCAACCCGGTGCTCGATCCGCGCTCGCCCGAGCGCGCCGCAGTCGAGGCGGCCGGCTGGACCGTCGGCGCCGACGGCATGGAGCTCGTCCCATGACCCTCTCCCGCAGCGACTTCGAGGCCCGCCTCCGCGCCATCGGCGCCGAGCGCTACCACGACCGCCACCCGTTCCACACGCGGCTGCACTCGGGCGGTTGCTCGATCGACGAGGTGCGCGCCTGGGTCATCAACCGCTACTACTACCAGTCGCGGATCCCGATGAAGGACGCGGCTTTCCTGAGCCGGGTCGAGGACTCGGGCCTGCGCCGCGCCTGGATCAGCCGCATCCTCGACCACGATGGCGACGCGACGCGCGAGGGCGGCATCGCTCGCTGGCTGCGGCTCGCCGAGGCGGTCGGGCTCGATCCGGCCTACGTCGCGTCCTGCGACGGGGTGCTTGCCGCCACCCGCTTCGCCGTCGATGCCTACGTCCGTTTCGTCCGCGAGCGGACGCTGCTCGAGGCGGTCGCCGCGTCGCTGACCGAGCTCTTCGCGCCGAAGATCCACGCCGAGCGCATCGAGGGGCTGCTCAGGCACTACGCGTTTGCCGACGAAACCAGCCTTGCCTATTTCCGCAAGCGGCTCGACGAGGCGCCGAAGGACGTGGCCTTCGGCCTCGCGTTCGTGCTCGATCACGCCGACACCGCCGAGAAGCAGGATGCCGCCGCCGCGGCGCTGATCTTCAAGACCGACGTCCTCTGGTCGCAGCTCGACGCGCTCGAGCACGCCTACGTCGTTCCCGCGCGCATCCCGCCTGGCGGCTGGCAGCCGCACGAGGGCCTGCTCGCCGTGGCCGCGCAATGAGCCCGGTCGCGGAGGCCTCGGTGCCGCGGCTGCCGCGCGGCGTGCGCCTGCACCGCGACCGGGTGCGCGAGGCGTGGGTGCTGCTCGCCCCCGAGCGGGTGCTCAAGCTCGATCCGGTCGGGCTTGCGATCCTCGAGCGCGTCGATGGCGAGCGGAGCCTCGGCGCGATCGTCGACGATCTTGCCGCCGCCTATTCGGCGCCGCGCGAACAGATCGCCGGCGACGCCGGGCGCTTTCTCGACGGTCTTGCCGCGCGACGCATGGTGGATCTGGCATGACCGACGCTCGCCCGCCGATCGCGCTTCTGGCCGAAGTCACGCACCGCTGCCCGCTTGCCTGCCCCTACTGCTCCAATCCGGTGGAGCTGACGGCGCGCGACGCCGAGCTCTCGACCGAGGCCTGGACGGACGTGTTCCGCCAGGCGGCCGACCTCGGGGTGCTGCAGCTGCACCTGTCGGGCGGGGAGCCCGCGTCGCGCCGCGACCTCGAGGCGCTCGTCGCCGCGGCCCGCGCGGCCGGGCTCTACGTCAACCTCATCACCTCGGGGATCGGCCTCACCGAGCGGCGGCTGCAGGCGCTCGACGCCGCCGGCGTCGACCACGTGCAGCTGTCGCTGCAGGGGGTCGGCCCGGAGATGGCCGACCGCATCGGCAACTACCGGGGCAGCTTCGCGCGGAAGATGGAGGTCGCGGGCTGGGTCGGCCGCCTCGGCCTGCCGCTGACGCTGAACGCGGTGATGCACCGGCAGAACCTCGCCGACCTGCCGCAGACCATCGAGCTCGCCGTGCGGCTTGGCGCGCGCCGGATCGAGGTCGCGACCGTGCAGTTCCACGGCTGGGCCGTGGTCAACCGTGCGGCGCTGGTGCCGACGCGGGAGCAGGCGCGCGAGGCGTCCCGCGTCGTTGCCGAGGCGCGCGAGCGCCTTGCAGGGAAGCTGGTGATCGACTACGTGCCCGCCGACTACCACGCCCGCTATCCGAAGGCCTGCATGGGCGGCTGGGGCTCGACCGGGCTCAACGTCGCGCCGGACGGGCGGGTGCTGCCCTGCCACGCGGCCGAGACCATTCCGGGGCTCGAGTTCTGGTCGGTGCGCGACCGGTCGCTTGCCGAGATCTGGGAGGAGAACCCGGCGTTTCGGGCATTCCGCGGCACCGAGTGGATGCAGGAGCCCTGCCGGTCGTGCGAGCGCAAGCTCGTCGACTTCGGCGGCTGCCGCTGCCAGGCGCTGGCGCTGGCCGGGGACGCTGCGGCGACGGATCCGGTCTGCAGCCGGTCGGACCGTCATGCGGCATTGGTCGCGGCGATCGAGGACGAAGCGGGGGCGCCGCCGCCCGACCTCGTCTGGCGCGCGGCGCCGCACTGAAGCTCGGGTGGGTCGCCTGCACGCGACCCGCGCAAGCGCCCCGCCTCGATCCTAGGACGGAAAAGCGGCTGGAGTGAGCGGCGCCGAGCCATTACGCCGAGGCCGTCGCCCGAGGTTGGAGCCGAATGAACCTGTCCGTCTATCTCACCGGCCTCGGGGCCGGGCTCAGCCTGATCGTGGCGATCGGGGCGCAGAACGCCTTCGTGCTGCGGCAGGGGCTCCGCCGCGAGCACGTAGCGGCCGTCTGCTTTGCCTGCGCGCTCTCGGACGCGGTGCTGATCGCCGTCGGCGTGGCGGCTTTCGGGACGGTCGCGGCGGTCCTGCCGGCGCTCGATCCGGCGATGCGGCTTCTCGGTGCCGGCTTTCTCGGCTGGTACGGGGCGCGGAGCCTGCGGGCGGCGATTGCCGGCACGGGAACGCTGGCACCGGCCGAGGATGGCGCGACCGGACTGGCGCGAACGCTCGGCGTCTGCCTCGCGCTGACCTGGCTCAATCCGCACGTCTATCTCGACACCGTGGTGCTGCTCGGGACGATTGCGGCGCAATACCCGGGAGCGCGGGCGGAGTTTGCGGCGGGGGCGGTGACCGGCTCGTTCGCGTTCTTCTTCGGGCTCGGCTATGGCGCAAGGGCGCTGCGACCGGTCTTTGCCCGGCCTGCCGCATGGCGGCTGCTCGACGGCGCGATCGCCGCCACGATGTGGACGATCGCGCTCGGTCTCATCCGCGGACTGTGAACGGCCGCGGTGGTCACGGCGGGGGGCCTGCGGAGCCTTCCGCGGTCCCCGCCGGGGTCAGGCGCGGACGAGGCCCATCTGCTCGAGCTTCAGGATCACCTGCTGCGCCGAGTAGTCGATCTCGTTGCCCTCGGTCTCCAGGCGCACCTCGGGAGCCTTCGGCTCCTCGTAGGGGTCGGAGATGCCGGTGAACTCCTTGATCTTGCCTTCGCGCGCGAGCTTGTAGAGGCCTTTGCGGTCGCGGCGCTCGCACTCCTCGAGGCTGGTCGCCACGTGCACCTCGAGGAAGGCGCCGTAGGCCTCGACCATCTCGCGGACCGCGGCGCGGGTCGCCTCGTAGGGGGCAATCGGCGCGCAGATGGCGATGCCGCCGTTCTTGGTGATCTCCGAGGCGACATAGCCGATGCGGCGGATGTTGATGTCGCGGTGCTCCTTGGAGAAGCCGAGCTCGCTCGACAGGTGCTTGCGCACCACGTCGCCGTCGAGCAGCGTCACCGGGCGGCCGCCCATCTCCATCAGCTTGACCATGAGCGCGTTGGCGACCGTCGACTTGCCCGAGCCGGAGAGGCCGGTGAAGAACACGGTGAAGCCCTGCTTCGCGCGCGCCGGCTTCGACTTCCGGAGCTCCTCGACCACGCCGGGGAACGAGAACCAGTCGGGGATCTCGAGGCCTTCCTGCAGGCGGCGGCGCAGCTCGGTGCCGGAGATGTCGAGGATGGTCGCGCCGTCCTCGACCTCGTCGCGGGGCTCGTACTGGGCGCGCTCCTGGACGTAGACCATCTGCTTGAAGTCGACCATCTCGACGCCGATCTCGTCCTGGTGCTTGCCGAACAGCTCCTGCGCCTCGTAGGGGCCGTAGAAGCTCTTGCCCTGGCTGTTCTTGCCGGGGCCGGCGTGATCGCGACCGACGATCATGTGGGTGCAGCCGTGGTTGCGGCGGATCATGCCGTGCCACATCGCCTCGCGCGGGCCGCCCATGCGCATCGCGAGATTGAGCAGCGACAGCGTGGTGGTGGAGGCCGGGTACTGGTCGAGCACCGACTCGTAGCAGCGCACCCGGGTGAAGTGGTCGATGTCGCCGGGCTTGGTCATGCCGACCGACGGGTGGATGAGCAGGTTCGCCTGCGCCTCGCGCGCGGCGCGGAACGTCAGCTCCTGGTGGGCACGGTGCAGCGGGTTGCGGGTCTGGAAGGCGACGATGCGGCGCCAGCCGAGCTTGCGGAAGAAGGCGCGCAGCTCGTTGGGCGTGTTGCGGCGCGACCGGAAATCGTAGTGGACCGGCGGCTGGATGCCGGTGATCGGCCCGCCGAGATAGACCGGGTGCGCCTTGTGATGCAGGTAATTGACCGCAGGATGGGCGATGTCGTCGGCGCCGAAGACGAGCTCGGCCTCGCGCGACTTGTCCGGGCTCCACTTGTCGGTGACGGACATGATCGCGAGGATCACGCCCTCCTGGTCGCGGAGCGCAATGTCCTGGCCGGGCTCGATCCTGGCGGCGAACTCCTCGGAGACGTCGAGGGTGATCGGCATCGGCCAGAGCGAGCCGTCGGCGAGGCGCATCTCGCGGCAGACGCCGTCGTAGTCGGCCTGGGAGAGGAAGCCCTTGAGCGGATTGAACCCGCCGTTCATCAGGAGCTCGAGATCACAGGTCTGGCGCTGCGTCAGATCCCACGACGGCAGCGCCGCCGCTTCCGGCTTGAGTTTCGCGGCGCTGTCGTACGAGACGTAAAGCTCCGGGATCGGCACAAGGTTCGGCGCAGTCATTCCTGGGTACCCCACAACTGATTCGACGGCTCGGGCGTCCTAGCAGTGGTCCGCGGAGCGTGTCAAAGCGGTGCGGCGCCGCCGCAGGGATTTCGCTGCGGCGATGCTGCGCGGTCGCACCGCAGCGCCCGGCGCGCGCCGTTCTGTTGGTCGGAGCGGGCGTCGCGTGCAGGCGGGTGGCCGATGGGCTGCACCGCCCGTGCGGCTGCGGTCAACACGCTGCAGCGAGCCGCGGCGTCTGCTATGGTCCGGCGATGCCCGTGCCCGCGCTCTGTCGCGACTGCCTCGCGACCTTCGCCTCCGAAGGCGGCCGCTGCCCGGCCTGCCGCTCGCCGCGGCGCGTCGGCCATCCCGAGCTCTTCTCGCTCGCCATCGCCCACCTCGATTGCGACGCCTTCTATGCCGCGGTCGAGAAGCGCGACGACCCGACGCTCGCCGACCGGCCGCTGATCGTCGGCGGCGGCCGCCGCGGCGTGGTCGCGACCGCGTGCTATCTCGCGCGCATCCACGGCGTGCGCTCGGCCATGCCGATGTTCCAGGCGCTGAAGCTCTGTCCCGACGCGGTGGTGGTGCCGCCGCGGATGGCGCGCTATGTCGAGGTCGCGCAGGCGATCCGGGCGATGATGCTGGAGCTCACGCCGCTGGTGGAGCCGCTGTCGCTCGACGAGGCGTTCCTCGATCTCTCCGGCACCGAGCGGCTGCACCGCGCCCCGCCCGCGGTGCTGCTCGCGGCCTTGCAGCGGCGCATCGAGGCGGAGCTCGGCGTCACCGCCTCGGTGGGGCTGTCGCACGGCAAGTTCCTCGCCAAGATCGCCTCGGAGCGCGACAAGCCGCGCGGCTTCGCCGTCATCGGCCGGGCGGAGACCGCCGATTTCCTCGCGCGGCAGCCGGTCTCGATCATCTGGGGCGTCGGGCGCGCGGCCGCGGCGCAGCTCGAGCGCGAGGGCATCCGCACCCTCGCCGACCTGCGCGCCCGCGACCACGCGAGCCTGGTACGCCGCTTCGGCGCGCTCGGCGACCGGCTCTGGCGGCTGGCCCGGGGCGAGGACCCGCGCACGGTCACGCCCGACCGCGCGCACAAGTCGATCTCGCACGAGACGACGTTCGACCTCGACATCGCCGACCTTGAGACGCTGCGCTGGCATCTCTGGCGGCTGGCGGAGAAGGTGTCCGCGCGCGCCAAGGCGCACGGCATCGCCGGTCGCGTGGTGACGCTGAAGCTCAAGCGCGCCGACCATGCCGTCGTCAGCCGGAGACACTCGCTTGACGCTGGCACCGCGATGGCCGAGCGCATCTATCGGACGGCGCTGCCCATGCTGCAGCGCGAGATCGGCGCCGGTCCGTTCCGGCTGATCGGCGTCGGGATCGCCTCGCTCGCGGCGGCGTCGATCGAATCGGGGGATCTGCTCGATCCGTCGTCGGAGCGCGCCCTGGCCGCAGAACGCGCGACCGATCAGATCCGCGCACGCTTTGGTGAAGGATCGATCATGCTCGGGCGATCCTGGCGCTGAGTCGCTGCGCATCCGCCAGCGGAGAGGCGCTTTTTTAAGCAGTTCGTTGCGAAAGATCACGGAAGCTCGAAAATTCCGGTGCGCACGGTTGACTATGCTGCAGCGCGGCATAAACTTTGTCTCGTGATGCGTTGCATCATACACGCCCTACGGGCGTTTCCTCCCTAAACTTGGGCCGTGCCTCGTGCACGGCCTC
>JBDHSS010000016.1:0-21065 GCA_039808205.1 Paracoccaceae bacterium
ATCTAGACGTTGCGGCGGGCGCGGCTTGCGGCGCGGGCGTCGACGGGGCGCGGCGATGCGCCCCGAGCCACAGCACCCCGGCAAGCACGGCAACCGGCACCACCGCCGCAAGCAGCCAGCCTGTCGCCCGTCGCGAGCGGTCGTCCATCGCCTTTCCTTCCCGCCGCTGCGCCCTCGCATCCGCTGCGGCAAGCTGCTAGCTCAATACCCTGTCACAAAACCGCGCCGGCGCAAAGTCGAGAAAGATCAGGAGCCTGTTAATGCCAGTTCCAACGCAGCGATCGGTCTGCGTCTTCTGCGGCTCGCGGGCGGGCGTCGATCCCGCGCACGCCGGAGCCGCCCGCGCGCTCGGCACGGCACTCGCGCAGTCGGGCTTTCGCCTCGTCTATGGCGCCGGCGACGTCGGGCTGATGGGCGAGGTCGCCCGCGCCGCGATGGCGGCGGGCGGCGAGACCTTCGGCGTCGTGCCCGCGCACCTGATCGACCGCGAGCGGCGCCGAGCCGACCTGTCGCATCTCGTCGTCACCGAGACGATGCACGAGCGCAAGAAGGTGATGTTCATGAACGCCGATGCCGTCGTCACCCTGTCGGGCGGTCCGGGCAGCCTCGACGAGCTCTTCGAGGTGCTGACCTGGCGCCAGCTCGGGCTGCACGCGAAGCCCGTGTTCCTGCTCAACGTCGCCGGCTACTGGGATCCGCTGATCGCGCTCGTCACCCACATCGTCGCGCAGGGCTTCGCGGGCCCCGAGTTCCTCGACTTCTTCGAGTCTCACCCGAGCGTCGCCGAGCTGGTGGCCCGGCTGCGCGCGCGCCTCTCCTGAAGCAGGCTCTCGCGCGAATAGAGCGCGAGCGCAGTCCAGATCAGCGCGAACGCGATGGCGTGCCAGTGGGTGAAGCCCTCGCCGAAGACCAGCACCGCGACCAGGAACTGCAGCGTCGGGTTGATGTACTGAACCAGCCCGAGCGTGGCGTAGGGAATCCGCCGCGCCGCATAGGAGAAGAGGATCAGCGGGCCGCCGGTCAGCGGGCCGCTGAAGGCGAGCATCGCCGCCGTCGTGAGGTCGGGCCCGAAGAGCGCGCCGGTGCGGCCGCCGAAGTCGGTCCAGGCGCCGGCGTGCAGGCCCCAGAGGAAGATCACCGCCAGCGGCGACAGGAGCACCGTCTCGACGAAGACGCTGACCACCGGGCCGAGCTTCACCTGCGTCTTGACCAGCCCATAGGCGGCGAAGGTGCCGGCGATCAGGAGCGCGGTCCAGGGTGCTGCGCCGAGCCCGAGCGTCAGGACGACGACGGCGACGGTCGCGAGCCCGATCGCCACCGACTGCCACGGCGTGAACCGCTCGCCGAGGACGGCAAAGCCGAGCGCCACGGCGAGCAGCGGGAAAATGTAGTAGCCGAGGCTCGACTCGAGCGCGTGGCCCGACTGCACCGCGTTGATGAAGAGGAACCAGTTCGCCGCGACCATGGTGGCGCTGGCCGCGAGCAGCGCCGCCGTCCGCGGCGCGGCGAGCGCGCGGCCGACCTCCCCGCCGCGGCGCTGCGCCAGGAGCACCACGCCGAAGAAGACGGCACTCCAGAGCGTGCGGTGGCTCAGGACCTCGATCGGCGGCACCGCCGACAGCGCCTTGTAGTAGATCGACGACAGCCCCCAGATCGTCGCGGCGGCCGCCATCGCCAGCATGCCCTTGCGCGCCTCGGTCACCGCCCTACCCCGCTTGCCAGGCGCGGGACCATGGCCGAGACTGCCGGCAGCGGCAAGGGAGGCGGCGGTGATGGACGGCGAGAGCTTCGAGGGCGGCTGCGACTGCCGCGGCGTGCGCTACCGGCTGACCGACGTGCCGCTGTTCGTGCACTGCTGTCACTGCCGCTGGTGCCAGCGCGAGACCGGCTCCGCCTTCGCGCTGAACGCGCTGATCGAATCCGACCGGCTGAAGGTGCTGGCGGGGACCCCCGAGCTGGTCGCGACCCCGAGCGCCAGCGGCAAGGGCCAGACGATCGCGCGCTGCCCGGTCTGCCGCCTCGCGCTCTGGTCGCACTATGCGGGCGGCGGCGACCGCCTGAGCTTCGTCCGTGTCGGCACGCTCGACGATCCCGACCGCTTCCCGCCCGACATCCACATCTTCACCGCAAGCCGGCAGCCCTGGGTGGCGCTGTCCGAAGCCACGCCCGAGATGCCCGAATACTACGACCGCAAGCGCTACTGGCCCGAGACGAGCCTCGCCCGGCGCGCAGCCGCCCTCGGGCGGTAGTCAGGGAAAGGCAGAGCCGCCGCGAGGGGCGTCGTGGCGGCTGAGCCGATCCGTCGCTCGGGACTCACGCCCCGGCGGCAACCGCTTCCCAGTTCACCAGCTTGTCGAGGAAGTTGCTGAGGTAGGCCGGGCGCTTGTTGCGGTAGTCGATGTAGTAGGAGTGCTCCCAGACGTCGACGCCGAGGAGGGCGGTCTGGCCGAAGCAGAGCGGGTTGACGCCGTTCTCGGTCTTGGTCACCTTGAGCGAGCCGTCCTTGTCCTTGACGAGCCACGCCCAGCCCGAGCCGAACTGCCCGGCGCCGGCGGCGGCGAACTCCTCCTTGAACTTGTCGACCGAGCCGAACGCTTCCGTCAGCGCCTTCTCGAGGCTGCCCGGGATCTTCTGCGGCGAGGGCGTCATCCAGGTCCAGAACTTGCTGTGGTTCCAGTGCTGCGAGGCGTTGTTGAAGATGCCGGACTGCGCCACGGCACCAGCCTTGTAGGTCCCCTTGACGATGTCCTCGACCGACTTGCCCTCCCACTCGGTGCCGGCGATCAGCTTGTTGCCGTTGTCGACATAGGCCTTGTGGTGGATGTCGTGGTGGAACTCGAGCGTCTCCTTCGACATGCCGGACGCGGCGAGCGCATCGTGGGCGTAGGGCAGCTCCGGAAGTTCGAAAGCCATCGTGTTTTCCTCGCTTCGTTGTCAGTCGCGGGCAGGGAACCCCGCTTCGTTATAGTCCCTGGTTCCACCGGCGAAAGGGCCCCTCCGGTCAGAGCGGCATCAGCGCCGCCGCCACGCGCCGCCCCTCCGACAGCAGCACGTTGTAGGTCCGGCAGGCCGAGGGCGTCGCCATCACCTCGACGCCGACGCCTGCCTGCTCCAGCGCGCGCCGGGCGGCGGCGAATCCTTCCGGGATCGCCGTCGCGCCGGCGCCGAGCCCGACGAAGACAACGTCGAGCTCGGCCGCGCGTTCCACGAACGGCGCGAGATCGGGCAGGCCCGGCCACGGCACGATCCCCTCCGGCAGCAGCGCCAGCGGCCCCGCGTGCACCGCGCCGGCGACGCGGAAGCCGCCCTCGCCGTAGCTGTCGATCGGCAGCCGTCCCTCGAAGCTGACCTCGGTGGTGCGCACCCGCCGCTCAGGCCTTGGCGCCGGCCGAGCGCGCCGCCTTGCCGTCGGCCTTGGCGCCCATATCGCGGTTGACGCCGAAGTAGAGCACGACGGCGCTCGCCACGTAGATCGAGGAATAGGTGCCGATCAGCACGCCGAACACCACCGCGAAGGCAAAGCCGCGGATCACCTCGCCGCCGAAGAAGTAGATGGCGAGCAGCGCGATCATCGTCGTCGTCGAGGTCATCACCGTGCGGCTCAGCGTCTCGTTGAGCGCGATGTTCATCACCTCGGCCAGCGGCATGCGCTTGTACTTGCGCAGCACCTCGCGCACCCGGTCGAACACCACGACCGTGTCGTTGATCGAGTAGCCGAGCACGGTCAGGATCGCCGCGATGATCGTCAGGTCGAACTCGTACTGCACGAGGCAGAAGATGCCGACGGTCACGATGGCGTCGTGTACCAGCGATGCCACGGCGCCGAGCGCGAACTGCCACTCGAAGCGCAGCCAGACGTAGATGCCGATGCCGATGAACGAGAGGATGACCGCGAGGACGCCGTTTCGGACCAGCTCGTTCGACACCTTGGCGCCGACGCTGTCGATCTGCAGGAACTGGATGCCCGGGAACTCGGCGCCGAGCGCGTCCTTGACCTTGCCGATCACCGCCTGCTGGCTGTCGGGATCGTCGCCGGCGATGCCGAGGCGCAGCAGCATCAGGTGGCGGCCCTGCCCGCTGTCGTCCGAGACGTTGGTGACGCCCACGTCGCCGACGTCGAGCTTGGTCAGCGCCTCGCGGAAGGTGCCGGCGGACACCTCCTGCGGCGTTGCCACCATCGCGATGGTGCCGCCGCGGAAATCAACGCCGTAGTTCAGCCCCATCGTGAAGAACAGCACCACCGAGGCAACCATCCCGAGCACCGACACCCCGAGCCAGAAGCGCATGGCGTGCCGGCTGAAGAAGTTGATGTTGGTATGGTCAGGCACCATCCGCAGGCGCATCGCGGGTTCTCCTCAGACGGTGATGGTCTTCGGCCGGCGCATGCCGAACCAGAAGCCGACGGTCAGCTGCGTCACGTAGACCGCGGTGAAGACCGTCGAGACGATGCCGAGCGCCAGCGTCACCGCGAAGCCGCGCACCGGCCCGGTCCCGAGGAAGTAGAGCACGATCGCGACGATCAGCGTCGTCACGTTCGCGTCGATGATCGAGGACATCGCCCGCTCGAAGCCGAGGTCGATCGCTCGCGCCGGCCCGCGCCCGGCGCGCAGCTCCTCGCGAATGCGCTCGTAGATCAGCACGTTCGAGTCGACCGCGACGCCGATCGTCAGCACGATGCCGGCGATGCCGGGCATGGTCAGCGTCGCGCCGATCAGCGTCATCGCCGCGAAGATCAGCGTGAGGTTGATGATGAGCGCGAAGATCGCCAGCCAGCCGAACCAGCCGTAGCTCACCACCATGAACGCCGTCACGGCGGCGAAGGCGACCGCGGCCGAGATGCCGCCGGCGTTGATCGAGTCCTGCCCGAGCTCGGGCCCGATGGTGCGCTGCTCGAGCACCTTGATCTCGGCCGGCAGCGCGCCCGCGCGCAAGAGGATCGCAAGCTGAGTCGATTGGTCAACGGTGAAGTTGCCGGTGATGATCCCGGAGCCGCCGGCGATGTGGCTCTGGATCACCGGCGCCGAGATCACCTGGTTGTCGAGCACGATGGCGAACGGACTGCCGATGTGCTCGGCGGTGTACTGGCCGAAGGCCGCGCCGCCGGAGGGGTTGAAGCGGAAGGTGACGGCGGGCCGGCCGTTCTGGTCGAAGGACGGCTGGCTGTCGACGAGCTGCTCGCCGGTCACCACCGGGCGCTTGTCGAGCACGTAGTAGACGCCGGGCTCGTCCTTGGACGGCAGCACCATCTGCTCGAGCCCGGCGTGCACGTTCGGATCGGTGGTCCGGTTCGCCACCGGATGGAACGACAGCCGCGCGGTCTTGCCGATGATCGCGAGCAGCTCCTCGGCCGAGCCGATGCCCGGCACCTGCACCAGGATGCGGTCGGCTCCCTGGCGCTGGATCGACGGCTCGCGCGTGCCGCTCTCGTCGACACGGCGTCGGACGATCTCGAGGCTCTGCTGCAGCGTGCGCTGGTCGAGCGCGACCTTCTGCGCGTCGGTCAGGGTGACGACGAGCTGGTCGCCGTCGGCGCGCGCCTGGAACTCGCGCCCGCTGGCGCCGGCGATGGAGAAGACCGGCTTGGCGAGGTCGTTCGCCGCCTGCACCGCCGCGTCCATCCCGGCGGGGTTGCCGATGCGGATGCGCAGCTCCTCCGGCGTGCCGTCGAGGCGGCGGACGCTGCCCACCTGGTCGCGCAGGTCGCGCAGCTTGTCGCGCAGGTCGGGCCAGAAGCCCTCGAGCTGCTCGGCGTGCACGTCCTGGGTCTGCACCTGCACCAGCACGTAGGCGCCACCGCGCAGGTCGAGGCCGAGATTGATGAGATCGTGCGGCAGCCATCCCGGCCAGCGCGCCTCGGCCGCCACCATCTCGGGCGTCACCGTCAGGCCGCGCTCGGCTGCCGCGCGGGCGTCGTTGGCCGGCTCGACCCGGCCGTAGAACAGGTTCGGCAGGACGATGACGAAGCCGAGGATGCAGACCGCGAGGATCAGCAGCTTCTTCCAGGTCGGCGTGTGCAGCATCTTTGGGGGAAACTCTCCTGGCCGCGGCGGCGCCGCGCGCGGCGCTTCGCGGGCCGCGCCTCAGGCGTCGGCCGGCTCGGTCTTGCCGATCACCTGGCTCAGCGTCGACTTGACCACCCGCACCTTGACGTTCGAGGGCGCCAGCTCGACCTCGACCTCGCCCTCGGCGACCTTGGTCACCTTGCCGATGAGGCCGCCCGAGGTGACCACCTGGTCGCCGCGGCGCACCGCCTCGATCATCGCGCGGTGGTCCTTCACCTTCTTCTGCTGCGGGCGGATCATCAGCACGTACATGATGATGAAGATCAGGATGATCGGCACGAAGCTGATGAGGCTCGACAGGCCGGCGGGTCCGCCGGCGGCCTGCGCGAATGCGGGTGTTGCGAACATCTCGATCCCTTCCTGGCGGCGGGCGGCCGGTCGCCCCGCCCCGAAAAATCGCGCGGACACTATCGCCGGCCCCCGCGATTGGCAAGGCGAGTTGGCCGGGCTTCCGCGGGTGCTGGATCACCGCCTCGGCAGGCCGCTTCCCATTGCGGGCGTTGTCGGCCATAAGCGCCGCGGAACTCCTGCGAGGCGCCTTTCCATGCACGACATCCGCCAGATCCGCGAAGCCCCGCACGCCTTCGACGCCGCGCTTGCGCGCCGCGGGCTCGCGCCGCTCTCGGGCGAGATCCTGGCGCTCGACGAGACCCGGCGCGCGCGGGTCGCTGCCGCCGAGACCGCGCTCGCCGAGAGGAACGCCGCGAGCCGCGAGGTCGGCGCCGCCAAGGCGCGCGGTGACAGCGAAGGCTTCGAGCGGCTGCGCGCGCTCGTCGCCGAGAAGAAGGACGAGATCGCCCGGCTCGAGGCCGAGGCGGGCGAGGCCGACGCCGCGTTGCGCGAGATGCTCGCGGGCATTCCGAACCTGCCCTACGACGACGTGCCCGACGGTGCCGACGAGAGCGCCAACGTCGAGGTGCGCCGCTGGGGGACGCCGCGCCGCTTCCAGCACGCAGCCCTCGAGCACTTCGAGATTCCCGCGGCGAAGCCCGGCTTCGACTTCGAGGCCGCCGGCCGGCTGGCGGGGGCGCGCTTCGTGGTGTTGAAGGGGGCGCTGGTGCGGCTGCACCGGGCGCTCGCCCAGCTCATGCTCGACACCCACGTCGACCGGCACGGGCTGACCGAAATCTGGACGCCGGTCCTGGTGCGCGACGAGGCGATGTTCGGCACCGGCCAGCTGCCCAAGTTCGCCGACGACAGCTATCGCACCAGCACCGGCTGGTGGCTGGTCCCGACCTCGGAGGTGACGCTGACCAACCTCGTCGCCGGACAGATCCTCGACGCCGCGCGGCTGCCGCTCCGGATGACCGCGCACACCCAGTGCTTCCGCTCCGAGGCGGGCTCGGCCGGCAAGGACACCGCCGGCATGCTGCGCCAGCACCAGTTCGAAAAGGTCGAGATGGTGTCGATTACGCGGCCCGAAGCCAGCCGCGACGAGCAGGAGCGCATGGTCGGCTGCGCCGAGGCCATCCTGCAGGCGCTCGGCCTGCCCTACCGGGTCGTCGTGCTCTCGACCGGCGACATGGGCTTTTCCGCGCGCCGCACCTTTGACCTCGAGGTCTGGCTGCCGGGGCAGGACACCTATCGCGAGATCTCGTCGGTTTCGGACTGCGGCGACTTCCAGGCGCGCCGGATGAACGCGCGCTTTCGCCGTGGCGAGGGCGCGCGCCCCGAGTTCGTGCACACGCTGAACGGCTCGGGCCTCGCGGTCGGCCGCACGCTGATCGCGGTGCTCGAGAACGGCCAGGAGGCCGACGGCTCGGTGACGCTGCCGCCGGCGCTGGCGCCCTACCTCGGCGGCCGGACGCGGATCACGGCGGAGGGCGAGCTCGCCTGAGCACGTGACCCGCTGACCATTCCGGCACCCCCGACCGAAGCTCCGGCCGCAGGCCGGAGCGAGTCCCGGCCCGACAGGCGAACGCATGCGTTCGCCGGGCCGTTGCTCGGAGCGCGGGACGGGCCGAGGGCAAGGGGTGCCGTGCGTCGCCGTCAGCGCAATCCGTTCGCGTCCGACCCGGCGGATGCGTAAGCGCATCCGCCCTCGGGGGGTCGGATGCAGACGGATTTGTCCACGCCAAATCCGTCAGAGGCTCCTCCGTCGTGCCAGCAGACGGACGCGGGCAAGGTCCAGCGCCCTACCCGTCGAACAGATCCCCGACCGGCCCCTCCCGCCGCGGCGCGGCGAGGCCAAGGTGGGTCCAGGCCCGCGCCGCCAGCATCCGGCCGCGCGGGGTGCGAGCGATCAGGCCCTGCTGCAACAGGTAGGGCTCGATCACCTCCTCGATCGCGTCGCGCACCTCCGAGAGCGCGGCGGCGATCGTCTCGACGCCGACCGGGCCGCCGCCGTAGTTCTCGGCGAGGAGCGTCAGATAGCGCCGGTCGGCGCCATCGAGGCCGAGGTCGTCGACGCCGAGCCGGGTCAGCGCCCGGTCGGCGATCTCGCGCGTCACTCGCCCGTCGCCCTCGACCAGCGCGAAGTCGGCGACCCGGCGCAGGAGCCGCCCGGCGATCCGCGGCGTGCCGCGCGCACGCCGCGCGATCTCGCGCGCGCCCTCGGGCGTCGCCTCGGCCTTGAGCAGGCGCGCGGCGCGGGTGACGATCGCCTCGAGCTCGCCCTCGTCATAGAACTCGAGCCGGGTCGGGATGCCGAAGCGGTCGCGCAAGGGCGTGGTCAGCAGCCCGAGCCGGGTGGTGGCACCGACCAGCGTGAACGGCTGCAGCTCGATGCGCACCGTGCGCGCCGCCGGCCCTTCGCCGATGACGAGGTCAAGCTGGAAGTCCTCGAGCGCGGGGTAGAGAATTTCCTCGACCACCGGCGACAGGCGGTGGATCTCGTCGATGAAGAGCACGTCGCGGGCGTCGAGGTTGGTCAGGATCGCCGCCAGATCGCCGGCCTTGGCCAGCACCGGGCCGCTCGTCATCCGGAAGTTCACCCCGAGCTCGCGCGCCATGATCTGCGCCAGCGTGGTCTTGCCGAGGCCGGGGGGACCATAGAACAACGTGTGGTCCATCGCCTCGCCGCGGCGCCGCGCGCTCTCGATGAAGACCGCGAGGTTGGCGCGCGCCGCCTTCTGGCCGACGAACTCGGCGAGGCTGCGCGGGCGCAGCGCCCGGTCGGCGTCCTCGGGCAGCGCCTCGGGGCGCAGGGTCGGGTCGGGCTCGGCCATCGTCGTCATCCCTTCGGCGCCAGCGCGCGCAGCGCCGCCCGGATCAGCCCCGGCGCGTCGAGCCCGGCGTCATCGAGGCCCGCCACCGCGGCGGCCGCCTCGCCGTGGCCATAGCCGAGGTTGACGAGGGCGGAGAGCGCGTCCGCCCGCGCCTGCGAGGCGGCCATCGGCGCCGCGGGCGCCGCTGCCGGAGCAGGCTCCGGCAGGGGTCCGGGCACGCCCGGACCCATGGCCCGGGGCGGCGGCGCGGCGGGGGCTGCACCGAAGGCGCCCATCGCCATGATCGCCGGCGCCTTGGCTTGCAACTCCAGGATCACCCGCTGCGCGAGCTTCGGCCCGACGCCGGGGGCGGCGCGGACCGCGCTCGCGTCGCCGAGCGAGATCGCCCGCGCCACCCCTTCGGCACCCAGCGTGCCGAGGATCGACAGGGCCGCCTTGGCGCCGACCCCCTGCACCGTGGTCAGGAGCCGATGCCACTCGCGCTCGGCCAGCGTCTGGAAGCCGATGAGCTGCATCAGATCCTCGCGCACCAGCAGGTCGGTGTAGAGCGCGACGGGGTGGCCGGCGGCGGGCATCGCCGCGAGCGTGCGCTCCGAGCAGAAGACCAGGTAGCCGGTGCCGCCCGGCGTCTCGATCAGCACGTGGTCCCCGGCGGCGTAGCCGAGCCATCCCGCCACCTTGCCGATCACGACAGCGCCCCGGCGACGGCGGCGGCGAGCCGGCCGCGGAAGCGCGCGTGATGCGCGTGGCAGAGCGCGATCGCCAGCGCGTCGGCGGCGTCGGGGCCGGCGAGATCGACGCCGGGAAGCTGCAGCCGCACCATGTGCGCGACCTGCGCCTTTTCGGCGTGGCCGACGCCCACCACCACCTTCTTCACCGCGTTCGGCGCGTATTCCGCCACGGCGAGCCCGGCCTGCGCCGGCACGAGGAGCGCGATCGCCCGCGCCTGGCCGAGCTTCAGCGTGCCGGCCGCGTCCTTGTTCACGAAGGTCTGCTCGACCGCCGCGGTGTCGGGGCGGTGCGCGGCGACGACCGTGGTCAGCGCGGCGAAGAGGCTGAGGAGGCGCGTCGCGAGATCGTCGCCCACCGAGGCGCACACCCCGTTCGCCACGTGGCGCATCCGGTTGCCGTCGACGTCCACGACGCCCCAGCCGGTGCGCCTGAGCCCCGGGTCGATGCCGATGACGCGCATGTCCCTGCGCCTCGCTTGCCTGCCGCCTCGCACGGCCAGCCTTAGCACGAAGCGCGAACAGACGCCAAGCCCGGGTTTTTTCCCGAGGGTTGTTCCGCCCGGCGCGCCTGCTATAGATGCCGCGTCATCGCCCCGGAGGCCGGAACTTGTTCGCGCACCGCCACCTGCTCGGCATCGAGGGCCTGAGCCGCGCCGACATCGAGGCGGTGCTCGACCTCGCCGAGAGCTACGTGGCGCTGAACCGCCAGGCCGACAAGCGCGCCGACGCGCTGAAGGGGCTGACGCAGATCAACATGTTCTTCGAGGCCTCGACCCGCACCCAGGCGAGCTTCGAGCTGGCCGGCAAGCGGCTCGGCGCCAACGTGATGAACATGTCGGTGGCGCAGTCGTCGGTGAAGAAGGGCGAGACGCTGATCGACACGGCGATGACGCTGAACGCGATGCACCCCGACCTCCTCGTGGTGCGGCACCCGGCGTCGGGCGCGGTGAACCTGCTCGCCTCCAAGGTCAACTGCGCGGTCCTGAACGCCGGCGACGGCCGGCACGAGCACCCGACGCAGGCGCTGCTCGATGCGCTGACCATCCGCCGGCGCAAGGGCAGGCTCAGCCGGCTGACGGTGGCGATCTGCGGCGACATCGCCCACAGCCGGGTGGCGCGGTCGAACATCATCCTGCTCGGCCGGATGGAGAACCGCATCCGGCTGATCGCGCCGCCGACGCTCCTGCCGGCCGGGGTCGAGCGCATGGGCGTCGAGGTCGGCGAGGACATGCGCGCAGGCCTCGCGGGTGCGGACGTGGTGATGATGCTGCGGCTGCAGAAGGAGCGCATGGACGGCGCGCTGATCCCGTCGATGCGCGAGTACTTCCACCGCTTCGGGCTCGACGCCGAGAAGCTCGCGAGCGCGAAGCCCGACGCCATCGTCATGCATCCCGGGCCGATGAACCGCGGCGTCGAGATCGACGGGCTGATCGCCGACGACATCAACGTCAGCGTCATCCAGGAGCAGGTGGAGATGGGCGTCGCCGTGCGCATGGCGGCGATGGACCTGCTCGCGCGCAACCTGCGCGGGCGCAACGAGCCCGCGGCCGCGGTCGCATGCTGACGCTGACGAACGCCCGCCTCGTCGATCCCGAGGGCGACCGGGTCTTTGCCGGCGGGCTCGTCATCGACGACGCGGGGCGGATCGCCGAGGTCTTCGAAGGCGCGCGCGCCGGCGAGGACTGCGGCGGGCGACACCTGGCGCCGGGGATCATCGACGTCGGCGTCAAGGTCGGCGAGCCGGGCGAGCGGCACAAGGAGAGCTTCCGCACCGCCGGCGCCGCGGCCGCGGCGGGTGGCGTGACCACGATGGTGACACGGCCGGATACCCAACCGGCGGTCGACGCGCCCGAGGCGCTCGAGTTCCTGCAGCGGCGCGCGGTCGGGGCGAGCCTCGTCACCGTGCTGCCGATGGCGGCGCTGACCAAGGGGCGGCAGGGGCGGGAGATGACCGAGATCGGCTTCCTGCTCGACGCGGGCGCGGTCGCCTTCGGCGACGGGCGCGCGGTCGCCGATGCGCGGGTCTTCGCGCGCTGCATGACCTATGCTGCCGGCCTCGGCGCGCTCGTCGTCGGCCACCCGCAGGAGCCGGCGTTGTCGGAGGGCGCCTGCATGACCACCGGGCAGTTCGCGAGCCAGCTCGGGCTCGCCGACGTGCCGCCGGTCGCCGAGCGCATCGCGCTCGAGCGCGACCTCGCGCTCGCCGAGGTCACCGGCGTGCGCTATCACGCCGACCAGCTGTCGACGGCGGCGGCGCTGCCGGCGCTCCGGCGCGCGCGCGACGCCGGCCTGCCGGTCACGGCGGGTGCGTCGATCCATCACCTGACGCTCAACGAGCTCGACGTCGGCGACTACCGCACCTTCTTCAAGCTCGAGCCGCCGCTGCGCTCCGAGGACGATCGCCGCGCGCTGGTCGAGGCGCTGGCCGACGGGCTGATCGACCTCGTGGGCTCGTTCCACACGCCGCAGGACGAGGAGGAGAAGCGGCTGCCGTTCGCCGAGGCGGCGCCGGGCGCGGTCGGGCTCGAGACGCTCTTGCCGGCGGCGATGCAGCTCTACCACGCCGGCCACCTGAGCCTGCCGGCGCTCTGGCGGGCGATGGCGCTGAACCCGGCGCGGCTTCTCGGGCTCGACGCCGGGCGGCTCGCGCCGGGGGCGCCGGCCGATCTGGTGCTCTTCGACCCCGACACGCCCTTCGTGCTCGACCGGGCGACGCTGCGCTCGAAGTCGAAGAACACGCCCTACGACCTCCGCCGGATGCAGGGGCGGGTCTTCGGCACCTGGGTCGGCGGCCGGCGCGTCTACGAGAGGGCGGCCGCATGACGCTCCTCCTCGTCGGGATCGCGGGCTATCTCCTCGGCTCGATCCCGTTCGGCGTGCTCATCACCCGCGCCCTCGGCCTCGGCGACCTGCGCGCCATCGGCTCAGGCAACATCGGCGCGACCAATGTGCTCCGGACCGGCAACAAGGCGGCAGCGGCGGCGACGCTTCTCCTCGACGGCGGCAAGGGCGCGGTGGCGGTGCTCGTCGCCCGCGCGCTTGCCGGCGAGCCGGCGGCGCTGGCGGCGGGGCTCGGCGCCTTTCTCGGCCACCTGTTTCCGGTCTGGCTCGGGTTTCGCGGCGGCAAGGGGGTGGCGACCTTCCTCGGGCTGATGCTGGCGCTCGCCTGGCCCGCGGGGCTCCTCGCCTGCGCCACCTGGCTCGCGACCGCCTTCGCCTTCCGCATCTCCTCGCTCGCGGCGCTGGTGGCGGCGGCGAGCACGCCCCTCTGGCTCTGGGTCGTCGGTCGCGGCGACGCGATCTGGCTGGCGGTGGCGCTGGCGGCGCTCGTCTTCGTCCGTCACCACGCCAACATCCGCCGGCTCGTCGACGGCACCGAGCCGCGGATCGGCGCGGGCAAGGAAAGGCGCTGAGGGGCGATCCCTGATCGCCTGAAGGCGCGCGGCGCTCCACGCGCGGCCACGCGCCTTCGCCGGGAAACCCGGAAGCACTCGCTACAACTCAACCGCTCGAAAGGTACGCACCTCGGGACGCTGGCGGGGGAGAGAGCGCCCCGCCGGAGGCTCAGTCGCGATAGCGCGCGTAGATGCGGGCGCGGACGTCGGGCTGTGGCGCGTGGTACTTGTCCCACAGCTCCTCGGCGGCGCTGCGCGCGACGATGCGGCGCAGCGTCTCGAGGAACTCGCGCTCCTCCTCGCTCGGCTCGCCGAGCGCCGCCGGGCGGGGCGCGGCCCGCGCGAGCAGGTCGAGCACGGCGGCCCGCACCGGGATCCGCCGGGAGGGTTCGGGGAAGGTCTCGATTCGCGACATGGCCGTCATCTCCAATTCGGTGAGACGACCTTGCGCCCTGAGGCGTGACTCGAGCGTGAGGCCCGCGTCAGCACATGCGCAAATCAGTAGCTGTAATCGGCATAAATGCGCGTGAGATCGCCGTCCCAGGCGCCGTGATAGCGTCGCAGCATCTCGTCGGCCGGCGTCTCGCCGGCGGCGACGATCTCCTGCAGCGCGTTGAGGAAATGCGTCTCGTCGCAGATCATGCCGCCGGCACCCGGCCGCGCCCGCGCCTTGAGCCCGGCATGGGCGATCGCCACCACGTCGCGTGCCACGTCGCCGAGCGGCCGGCCGCGGATCTCGGCGCGGAGCCCGAGGTGGCCGGCGTCGCGGCGGAGCCGGTCGCGCTCCTCGGCGGTCCAGTCGCGGCAGAGATCCCAGGCGGCATCGAGCGCGGCGGTGTCGTAGAGCAGGCCCACCCAGAGCGCGGGCAGCGCGCAGAGCCGCCGCCACGGGCCGCCATCGGCGCCACGCATCTCCATGAACTTCTTCAGCCGCACCTCGGGGAAGATCGTGGTCAGGTGGTCGGCCCAGTCGGAAAGCGTCGGCTTCTCCCCGGGCAGCGCCGGCAGGCGGCCGTCGAGGAAGTCGCGGAAGCTCATCCCGAGCGCGTCGATGTAGCGGCCATCGCGATAGACGAAATACATCGGTACGCCGAGCGCATAGTCGACGTAGCGCTCGAAGCCCATGCCGTCCTCGAAGACGAAGGGCAGCATGCCGGTGCGCGCCGGATCGGTGTCCTGCCAGATCCGCGCGCGCCAGGACTGCCAGCCGTTGACCCGGCCCTCGAAGAACGGCGAGGCGGCGAAGAGCGCGGTCGCGACCGGCTGCAGCGCGAGGCTCACCCGGAACTTCTGCACCATGTCGGCTTCGGAGGCGAAGTCGAGGTTCACCTGCACGGTGCAGGTGCGGTACATCATCTGCGTGCCGTGGCTGCCGACCGCGCGCATGTGGCGGGTCATCAGCGCGTAGCGGCCCTTCGGCATCACCGGCATCTGGTCCTCGGTCCAGATCGGCGCGGCGCCCAGGCCGATGAAGCCCGCGCCGATCTCGTCGGCGATCGCCTTCACCTCGCGCAGGTGCGCGTTCACCTCGTCGCAGGTCTGGTGGATCGATTCGAGCGGCGCGCCCGACAGCTCGAGCTGGCCGCCGGGCTCGAGGCTGACGTTGGCGCCGTCGCGGGTCAGGCCGATGAGCTTGCCCGCCTCCTCTACCGGCGCCCAGCCGAAGCGATCGCGCAGCGCCTCGAGCATCGCCCGGATCGAGCACGGCCCCTCGTAGGGCAAGGGCAGGGTGCGGGCGAGATCGTAGCCGAACTTCTCGTGCTCGGTGCCGATGCGCCAGTCGGCCGGCGGCTTGCAGCCGCTCGCGAGGTATTCGGCGAGCTGGTCGCGGTGCTCGATGAGGCCACCGCCGGACTGGGGAATCGACATGGGGAAGCCTCGCCAGGAATTGCCGGGCTCCCCCGTATCCGGCCGATGCAGCCGTGGCAAGCGGCCGTGACGGCGGGCTGCCGATGGCCGGGGCCACCTTGGGGGCGCCTCAGCGCTCCGCGGCCTTCAGGCGGGCGACGATGCGGTCGGCCATGCCGGCGCAGCGCGCGCCGTCGAAGGGGAAGACCTCGCCGAAGCTCGCCGCGAACGTCGCCTCGAGCGACCGGCGCAGCTGCCGCCGCGCGCGGTGCAGCCGGGTCTTGACCGTCTCCGGCCGCACCCCGAGCAGGCGCCCGGTTTCCTCCGCGCTCAGGCCCTCGATGTCGCGCATCACGAAGACCACGCGGAAGATCTCCGGCAGCCGATCGATCGCCGCCTCGAGCACGGCGCGCACCTGCGCCCGGCCCGCCTCGCTGTCGGGCTGCGGCGTCGGCGGGTTGATCGCCACCACGATGCCATCTCCTTCTGCGAGCGCGTCGAGCACCGCGAGCCCGACCTGCGGCCGGCGCCGGCGCAGCCGGCCGAGCGCCTCGTTGAGCGCGATGCGGGTGAGCCAGGTGGTCAGCGCCGCCTCGCCGCGAAAACCGTCAAGCCGGGTGAAGGCGCGGACGTAGGTCTCCTGCACCACGTCCTCGGCCTCGGCGTCGTCGCGCAGCACGCCGCGGGCGACGCGGAACAGCCGCTGGTTGTGCCGCGCCACCAGCACCCGCACTGCGGTCGCGTCGCGTCGGCGGGCAAGCGCGAGAAGCTCGGCATCGCTGAGCTGCGTGGCGTCTGGCAGGCGAATCGCCGGTTGCATCGTGCTTCCTCCTTGCGGCTGCCGGCGCTCAGGCGCGCCGGACCAGCCCTTTCGCCATGATATCGGCCACCGGCGGGAACCCCGCCAGCGCCACTTGCGGCAGATCGCCGGCCGCGGCGGGGTCGGCCATCCAGTCGTCGGCGTCCGGGTCGCCGACGATGACGCGCCCGACCATCCCCGCCTGCTCGTGCGGCGTGCAGAAGAAATCGTAGACGCCGGGCGCCGTCAGCGTCACCGAGAAGCTCTCGCCGGGCAGCAGGTAGTCGGAGTCCCACGGCTCGGCCGCCGCCGGGATCCGGCGCGGCCGGCCGCCGTTCTTCGGATGATAGGCGGTCGCGGTGTGGGCGTTGCCGGCGTCGGCGTTGGTCCAGCGCAGGGTCTCGCCGGGCGCGATGTGCAGACCGACCGGATCGTAGCCGACGTGCGCGCCGCTGGCGTCGCCGACCATGCGGATGTCGTGGACGACCGCCGCCCGTCCCCGCGGCGACGCCGCGAGGATCAGCGTGGCGAGCCCGGCGCCGAGGCCGAGCGCGCGGCGCCGGGTGATCATTTCGCCACCCGCGCCTCGTCCGCAACGTGCCAGAGCACGACGTGCACGTGCGGCACCTCGACGCCCGGATGGCCGGCGTTGAAGCTCACGTCCACATGGTCGACGGCGCCGCCCGGCGAGGCGAGGTCGTCGAGGTGCTTGTCCGGAGTCAGGTCGGCGATCGGGATCATGTAGATGGTGCTGACGAGCTTGCCGTCGTGGTCGTAGGCGAGAAACGGCCCGGCGGGCAGCGTCGCGGGATCGACGAAGAGCTGGCCGAGGCCGGGCACGAAGTCGGGCAGCTTCACGAGCTTGCTGACCTGCTGGTAGGGCGCGGGCGGCGGCGAGGTCTCGACGGAGGCAGCGGCAAGGGCAGCGAATGGCAGCGACGTCGCGGCGATGACGGCGGCGGCGAGACGGGACAGGCGGATCATGGAGCGTCTCCTCTTCTCTCTGCGAGCTGCGCTTGGCCGCAGCATCGGAAGGTTGGATGGCGTACGCCGCGTGAGGTTCCCGGGAACCGGGCAATTGGCCGCATACGTCCGAGTGCCCGCACCCCCCGCCCGAAGCTCCGGCGGTAGGCCGGAGCGAGTCCCGTCCCGACAGGCAAGCGCATGCGTTTGCCGGGCCGTTCGGTGGAGCGCGGAACGCGCGGAGCCAAAAGGGGTGTCGTGCGCCGCCGACCGCGCCAATCCGTCCGCGTCCGACCCGGCGGACGCGCTGCGGCGCATCCGCCCTCGGGGGGTCGGATGCGGACGGATTTGTCCACGCCAACTCCGTCGAGAGCGGCAGCGTCGTGCCCGCAAGGGACGGTTGCGCCCGCCCGCGAAATCGCCGCAAGCTCGCGCCATGCCGAAGCCTGCTGCCCCGCCCGGCCTGCGCCTGCGCCTCGTTCTCGCGCCCGGGGTGATGCTCGGGCCGGGGAAGGCGGACCTGCTCGAGGGCATCCGCGACACCGGCTCGATCGCCGCGGCCGGCCGGCGCATGGGCATGAGCTACAAGCGCGCGTGGTCGCTGGTCGAGGGACTGAACGCGAGCTATCGCGCGGCGCTGGTCGAGACCGCGCGCGGCGGCGCCGCGCACGGCGGCGCGACGCTGACCCCGCTCGGCGCCGAGATCCTCGCGGCCTACCGCCGGCTGCAGGCCAAGGCGACGGCGGCGGCGGCCGACGAGATCGCGCTGCTGACCTCGGCGCTGCCGGATATGTCCAAGGAGAAATAACGCTTGCCGCCGGCCCCGCGCTCCGCCGATATTCCGCCGCGGAGAGTGGCATGGGGCGAGGAGGCCGGGATGGCGCGGTTTGGGCGATGGGGCGGCGTGGTCGTCGCGGCGGCGCTGGCACTGGCGGCGCCGGCCGCCCAAGCGGCGGACGCGGTGGTCTTCGCGGCGGCGAGCCTCAAGAACGCGCTCGACGCGGTGATGGCCGACTGGGCGCGCGCGAGCGGCAACACGGTGACGATCAGCTACGGCGCAAGCTCCGCACTCGCCAAGCAGATCGAGCAGGGCGCGCCGGCGGACATCTTCTTCTCGGCCGATCTCGACTGGATGAACTACCTGCAGAAGCACGGCCTGATCGACCCCGGCTCGCGTCGCAGCGTGCTCGGCAACACCCTCGTGCTCGTCGGCCCGGCGGGTGCGGCGCCGGTCGCGATCGCGCCGGGCTTCGACCTGCACGGCGCGCTCGGCGGCGGCAAGCTCGCGATGGCGAGCGTCGACTCGGTGCCGGCCGGCAAGTACGGCAAGGCGGCGCTCACGAGCCTCGGGGTCTGGGACGGCGTGGCCGGCGAGGTGGCGCAGGCCGACAACGTGCGTGCAGCACTGGCCTTCGTCGCGACCGGCGAGGCGCCGCTCGGCATCGTCTACGCGACGGACGCACATGCCGACGCCAGGGTGGCCGTCGTCGGCACCTTCCCGGACGACAGCCACCCGCCGATCGTCTATCCGGTCGCGCTGACCGCCACCTCGACGAGCGCGGCGGCGAAAAGCCTCGTCGCCTACCTCGCGGCGCCCGAAGCCCGCGCGGTGTTCGAGGGCCACGGCTTCACGGTCCTGCCCTGAGCCATGGGCGACTGGCTGACCCCCGACGAGTGGACCGCGGTCCGGCTGTCGGTGCGCGTCGGCCTGGTCGCGACGCTGGTGTCGCTGCCCTTCGGCGTCGCGGTCGCGCTCCTGCTCGCGCGCGGGCGGTTCTGGGGGCGCGAGGTTCTGAACGGCCTCGTCCACCTGCCGCTGATCCTGCCGCCGGTGGTCACCGGCTACCTGCTGCTCCTCGCCTTCGGTCGCAAGGGTCCGATCGGCGCGTTCCTCGAGCCCTTCGGCATCGTCTTCGCGTTCCGCTGGACCGGTGCCGCGCTCGCCTGCGGCGTGATGGCATTCCCGCTGATGGTGCGGTCGATCCGCCTGTCGGTCGAGGCGGTCGACCGGCGGCTGGAGGAGGCGGCGGGCACGCTCGGCGCGCCGCCCGTCGCGACCTTCGCCCTGGTGACGCTGCCGCTGATCCTGCCCGGCGTGGTTGCGGGCACGATCCTCGCCTTCGCCAAGGCGATGGGGGAATTCGGCGCGACGATCACATTCGTCTCCAACATCCCCGGCGAGACCCAGACGCTGCCGACCGCGATCTACAGCCTCCTGCAGGTGCCGGGCGGCGAGACCGGCGCGATGCGCCTGACCCTGGTGTCGATCGGCATCGCACTCGGCGCGCTCGTCGTCTCCGAGCTCGTCGGGCGCCGGATCGCGCGGCGGATCGCCGGGGGCTGAGCGCATGAGCCTCGCGGTGACGCTCAGCCATGACTTCGGCGGCTTCCGGCTCGACGCCGCCTTCGAGGCACCAGGGGGCGTCACCGCGATCTTCGGCCGCTCGGGATCCGGCAAGACCACGATCATCAACGCCATCGCCGGGCTGCTCAGGCCCGACGCGGGGCGCATCGTCGTCGACGGCACCGTGCTGCTCGACACCGCGGCCGCGATCTTTGTGCCCGTCCACCGCCGCGGCGTCGGCTACGTCTTCCAGGAGGGGCGGCTCTTTCCGCACCTGACGGTGCGGCAGAACCTCGGCTTCGGCCGCTGGTTCGCGCCGCGGGGCACCCATCCGGTCGACCGGCGCCGGATCACGGCGATGCTCGCGCTCGAGCCGCTCCTCGACCGGCGCCCCGCGCGCCTCTCGGGCGGCGAGAAGCAGCGCGTGGCGATCGGGCGCGCGCTGCTGGCGGCGCCGAGGCTGCTCCTGATGGACGAGCCGCTGGCCGCGCTCGACGCGGCGCGCAAGGAGGAGGTCCTGCCGTATCTGGAGCGGCTGCGCGACGAGGTGCGGGTGCCGATCCTCTACGTCAGCCATGCCTTCGCCGAGGTGGCGCGGCTCGCCAACACCGTCGTCGCGCTCGAGGCGGGCCGGGTGGTGCACGCGGGCCCGGCGGCGGAGGTGCTGGCCGATCCCGCACTCTTTCCCGCCAGCGACGAGCAGGCGAGCGTGACCCTGACCGCGCGGCACCTCGGCGATGCCGGCGACGGCCTCTCCGAGCTCGCGCTCTCCGGTGGCCGGCTGCTGGTGCCGGCCCTCGCCACGCCGCCCGGGAGCCGGCTCCGCGTGCGCATCCGCGCCCGGGACATCGTGATCGCCACGCGCCGGCCCGAGGCGATCAGCGCGCTCAACGTGCTCGAGGCGCGGGTTGCCCGGATCGGCGACGGCGACGGCGCCGGCGCCAGCGTCGAGATCGCGCTCGAGGTCGGCGCCGACCGGCTGGTCGCGCGCATCACCCGGCGCTCGCTCGGCGCGCTCGGGCTGCGGCCGGGGCTCGCGTGCTTCGCGCTCATCAAGTCGGTCGCGGTCGGCAGTGGCGACCTCGCCGCCTTCACCGAGCGCGACGCCTGAGCCGCGCGTTTGTGTCGCGCGCCGATTGCGGGCATTGTCAAGCCTTCCGCCCTCTCGCGCGAGGCCGTCCGATGACCTTCTCTCTCGTCGCCCGCTGTCCCGAGACCGGCATGTTCGGCGTCGCCGTCGCCTCCTCCTCGCCGGCGGTCGCCGCGCGCTGCGCGCACGCGCAGGCCGGCACGGGCGCCATCGCCAGCCAGAACGTCACCGACCCCGCGCTCGGCACCCGTGGGCTCGCGCTGCTCGCCGAGGGCGCCAGCGCCGCCGAGACCGTGGCGATCCTGCGCCGCGCCCCGCATGCCGACTGGCGCCAGCTGCTGGTGGTGGACCGCGACGGCAACACCGCGATCCACTCGGGGCCGCGCGCGCTCGGGCTCTGGGCCGAGGCGCGCGAGCACGACGTCGCTGCCGGCGGCAACCTCCTCGCCGCCGACGGCGTGCCGCGCGCCATCGTGGACGGCTTCCTCGGCGCGACGGGGCCGCTCGGCGACCGGCTGCTCGCGGCGATGCAGGCGGCGCTCGAGGCCGGCGGCGAGGCCGGGCCGATCCATTCGGCCGGCATGAAGCTTGTGCGCGAGATGCCGTGGCCGGTCGCCGACCTGCGCGTCGACTGGACCGAGGGCGATCCGGTCGCCGGGCTCGCCA
>JBDHSS010000017.1:0-20560 GCA_039808205.1 Paracoccaceae bacterium
TGGCCGGGGCGCTGCCGGTGCTCGACCTTTTCGACGTGACGGCGCCGGGGGATATGCGCGGCGCGCTGCGTTTCGCGGCGGCGATTGCGGGGCCGCTGGTCCTCGTCGCGGCCGAGCCCGCGGCGGTGCCGGGCCGCGACAGCCTGCGGCTCGTCGTGCCGCGCCCGTCGGTGGCGGATCAGCGTGCCTTGTGGGCGGCGGCGCTGGGGCCGGCGGCCGGCGCCGACGCGCCCGATATCGACCGGCTGGTCGGCACGTTCACCGCGTCGCCCGAGATCATCTCCGACGTCACGGCCAGCATCGGCGCCGACCTCCCGCCGGCGGAAGCCAGCGGGCCGGACGCGCCGCTGGCCGACCGGCTCTGGGCGGAAACGCGCATCCGGCTGAGGCCCAGGCTCGACGAGCTGGCGCAGCGGATCGACCTGCGCAGCCAATGGAGCGACCTGATCCTGCCCCACCGGCAGTTCGAGATGCTGAAGGCCATCGCGGCGCAGGTGCGCCAGCGCCGGCACGTGCACCACAATTGGGGCTTTGGCTGCAGCAATGGCCGCGGGCTCGGCATCACGGCGCTGTTCTCCGGCCCGAGCGGCACCGGCAAGACGCTCGCCGCCGAAGTGATCGGCGGAGCGCTCGGGCTCGATGTCTACCGGGTCGATCTGTCGGCGGCGGTCAGCAAGTGGATCGGCGAGACCGAAAAGAACCTCCGCCGCCTGTTCGATGCCGCCGAGGACAGCTGCGCCATCCTGCTGTTCGACGAGGCGGACCAGCTGTTCGCCAAGCGCACCGAGATCAAGGACAGCCACGATCGCTACGCCAATCTCGAGGTGAGCTACCTGCTGCAGCGGATGGAGAGCTATCGCGGGCTCGCCATCCTCACGACGAACCTGCGCTCCAATATCGACAACGCCTTCCTGCGCCGCATCCGATTCCTCGTCGATTTTCCGCTGCCCGAGGAAGCCGAGAGGCGGCAGATCTGGCGGCTCGCCTTTCCCGCGAGGGCGCCGCTCGACGGCATCGAGATGGAACGGCTGGCCCAGCTCACCGTGGCCGGCGGCAGCATCAAGAACATCGCGCTGAACGCGGCCTTCATCGCCGCCGACGAAGGCTCGCCCATCCGCATGGGGCACCTGCAGCGCGCCGCGCGGGCCGAATACGACAAGCTCAGCAAGCCGTTGACCGAAGGCGAGCTGCGCGGCTGGATCAAGGAGGCGCCGCATGGCTGAGGTGCGCCGCGTCCATATCCGGAGCATCGGGCTCGAGGGCATGTCGCCGGCCGAGCGCGTCGCGGCGCTCGTCGAAATCCGCCGCGCCGTGGCCGCCGCCGTCACCGCGGCGCCGACCGCCTCGCCCGCGGCGCTCAGCAAATCCATCTCCCGGGCGCTGCAGCCGGTGGCGAAGGGAGGCGGCAAATGAGCCACGCCCCGCTTCGCCGCAAGGCGCAGGGCCCGGCAACGGCGCAGGGCATGCGCGCCGCCCCCAAACCCGTGAGCCAGCTGGCTGACGAGACGGTGCCGCCGATCCCGAAATTCGGCGGCTCGCTCGCCGGGCCGCCGGCGGCGCCCCCGGCCGGCGGCCGCGGCGGGCTCGAGCCCGGTCTGCGGGGCGACATGGAGCGCTCGTTCGGCGCCGATTTCTCCGGGGTGCGCCTGCATGGCGACGCCGCGGCGGCGCGCACGGCCGGCCGCTACTCGGCCAAGGCCGTCACGGTCGGCGAGAACGTCTATTTCGGCGGCGGGCGGTTCGCGCCGCAGAGCGGCGAGGGCCGACGGCTCATCGCGCATGAACTGGCCCATGTGGTGCAGCAGCGGCGCGGCGGGACCACCGAGCCGCGCATCGACGGCCGCGGCGGGCTGGAGCACGAGGCGGGGCGCGCTGCCGACCATGCTGTCGGCGGGGGCCGGGCGACGGTGCGGCTCGGATCGGCCATCGGGCCGGCCGCCGAGCCCGAGGAGGATTCCTGGTTCAAGCGCGCCGTCCACAAGGCGAAGGATGTGGGGTCGAGCGTCAAGGACAAGGCGACCAGCTTCGTCCAGGAGGTGGCCAAGGACCCCAAGGTGCTGGTCGACCACGCCGAGAAGCTGCAGCCGGCGGTGCTGCTGGCCGAGGCGACGCAGAAGCTTGCCGACAAGGCCGAGGGCAAACCCGTTCTAGGCGGATTGACCAGGAACGTCGCCCACATCGCCAAGGCGGGCGCCGACCTCGCGACCAAGCCGGCAAAGGCGTTCGGCGAGAAGCTGGTCACGAAGGACAAGGACGGCTGGCATCTGCATCCGCTCAACGCCACCCGGGCTTGGCAGGACGGCGTGAGCAGCGGCCTCGAGGGCGTGAAGCACCAGACGTTCAAAGCGATCAACGATTTCGAGGATGTGGCTCCGGCCAAGGCGACGATCGACGAGAAGGCGCACCCGACGCTTGCGGCGCTGGAGCGGGGCAACCTGACGGTCTCCAACGCCACGTCGAAATACTCGCGCCAGTTCGTGGGGGGCGTCGCCAAGGCCGCATTCGGCATGGTCGAAGGCATCGGCAAGATGGCGGTGCACCCCTTCGACACCGTCAAGGGCCTCGGGCAACTGCCGGGGCCGAGCCTCGTCAACCCGCTCAAATTCATCGGCACCTTCGTCCAGCTGGAGGAAGACCTCTACGACGCGACGTTCCCCGGCACCGAGGAGGAGGCCCGCGGGCAGGCGGGCGACCAAGGCGCGGGCCAGGAGCCCGGCAGGCAACCGGGCAAACCCTCGCATGCCGATGCGCTGCGTAAATTCGGCGGCGCCATGCTGCCCGACCAGCAGCGCGACCGTCGGCAGACCGTCGGCCTCGCCAAGGCCCTGGGCGAAAACTACATCAAGGCCTGGAACGAGAAGCGCTATGGAGAGCTGCCGGGGCTGGCGCTGGTCGATATCGGCAGCTTCTTCGTCGGTGGGGGCGCGGCCGGCAAGGGCGCCGACGCGGCCTCGGCAGCGACCAAGATGGGCGAATTCGCCAAGACCGGCGAAGTCGCGGGGTCGTTGGCCAAGGCGGAGGAACTCGCCGGCGCCGGGGGCAAGGCCGCCGATGTCGCCAAGGCCACCGAAGCGGTGGATCTGGGCAAGGGCGGTTCGGTCGGCGAAGCGACCAAGGCCGCCGAAGCGCACCCACCTGCCGCCGAGATGCCCAAGCCCGCCGAGCCCGTGCCGGAAGGGTTGAAAGGCGAGCCAGCCAACGACGTCAAGGCCGATCCGCTGGCGCAGGCGGAGCCGATGCCCGAGGGGCTGAAGGGCGACGCGGTCAACGACGTCAAGGCTGATCCGCTGGCGCAGGCGGAACCCCTGCCCGAGGGGCTGAAGGGTGACGCGGTCAATGACGTCAAGGCTGATCCGCTGGCACAGGCGGAATCCCTGCCCGAGGGGCTGAAGGGCGACGCGGTCAACGACGTCAAGGCCGACCCGCTGGCGCAGACGCAACCCCTGCCCGAAGGGCTGAAGGGCGATGCGGCCAATCAGGTGCGGCCAAGGAAGGATCCCAAGGTCAGCTCCATCGAAGAGGCGCGGCGGAAGAAGCTGGAGCGGGAAGCCGCTGCGGAAGCCATGCCGCTGGAGCAAAAGGGCACAGGGACCTACGGCCCGAGCGATCATGTGGGTCAGCCGGCCGAGGTTCCGGGGAACGCGCTCAAGGGCGAGCGTCCGCCAGAGATCATGGCCGCGCTCGATCGGCCGAAGAGCGCGCCCTTGACCAAGCCGACGCCGGTGCGGCGCGGCGGAGTCTCGCGCGGCACCGGCCGCTCGACTCCGACACGGGGCGGCGGCCGCCCTCGCCCGAAGCAAATGCCCGAGCGGGTCACGCCCGAGTTGCCGGTCCCATCGGAGAACGCACTGGCAAAGCCAAGGCTGTCGCGAGGAGGGGGCGGCAAAGCAAAGAGCGGCCGGAAGCCGGACGGCCCGGCGCCGCTTGAAGAACCACCGCTACGCGAAGAACCGCCGGTTCACGAGGAGACACCATTCCGTGAAGAGCCGCCGCATGATGACGCGCCCCTGGCCGGTCCCGAGGAGAACCTGACCAAGGAACAACTGGCCGGAAAGCACATCCTGGAGGAGATCGCCGAGCGCCAGCGCAATGCTCGGGCCGCCGCCAAGGTTGAGGCGAACGAGGCGGCAAGAACCCGGGAAGCCGGAAAGTCCGGAGCCGGGATGCAGGCCAATCCCAAGCATCATGTGTTTCCTAAAGAACATCGGAAGTGGTTCAAGAGGCGGGGTTTCAAAGATGATTTCGACATCGACAACTTCACAGTCCAGATGGAGGAGTGGGCGCACCAGGCGGTCCATGCCGGCGGCGACTATAAGTTCGCCAGAAAATACGCGGAAGCGAGAAGATTTGAATGGAACAACAGGGTGATGAGAACGCTTAAAGCTGCTGAGAGGGCGAAAGGAAGTCGCTTAACCATGCGCGAGATATTCGATATAGTCCAGCCATTGATGCGGGAATACAAGATTCCACCTTGGTTTGTGTCCTACAGATGACGGACTTCCCGCGTTCCCCGAAGATCCTCAAGGGTGCGATTGTCGGCATCGACATCTTCAACCCGGTCGCCTCGGTGGTGGTATTTCAATACAACCCCGAGCAGCTCTCGCGCTCGCTCGAGCCGCAATATGGCGATGCCGGCGGGGCTCGGGCCGAGGCGCTGCGCCTCAACGGGCCGCCGCGCGAGACGATCTCGGCCACCATCAATATCGACGCCGTCGACCAGCTCGAGGGCGACGATGCCAAGACCAAGAAGCTGGGGATCAACCCGCAGCTCGCCGCGCTCGAAATGCTGGCCTATCCCAAGAGCGCGCTGGTGATCGCCAATACGGTGCTGCTCGCCACCGGCACCATCGAGGTGGTGCCGCCGATGGGGCCGCTGACGCTGTTCATCTATGGCTGGCAGCGCGTCGTGCCGGTCAAGCTCACGCATCTGTCGGTCAGCGAGGTGATGCACGATCCCGGCCTCAACCCGACCCGGGCGACGGCCGACCTGTCGCTGCAGGTGCTGACCTACAACGACTTTCCCCTGGCCCATCCCGGCTACGCAGCCTTCCTCGCCCACCAGCTGGTCAAGGAGACGATGGCGGCCATCGGGACCGTCAACAACCTCGGCGCCGTGCTGGGGCACGACGCCGACATCTTCACCCATTGAGAGGCAGCGCAGCGATGTTCGAGCAAACCAGCCGCTATGCCGGCCTCGCGACCCGGACGATCACCACCCCGGAGGGGCGGCTCGTCACCTATGTGGCGCGCCGCACGGTGCCCCCGGCCGCCGCCTATGTCGCGGCAGGGGGCGTCACCACCAGCGATTCCGACCGGCTCGACAATATCGCGCACCGTTATCTCGGCGACCCCCTGGGATTCTACCAGGTGGCCGACGCCAACGAGGCGATGCATCCGATGGAGCTGACGGCCCGGCCCGGCCGGCGGCTGGTCATTCCTCTGCCCCGCCATCCGGGGGCGACGTCATGAACATCCTCGGGATTCGCCTCAACCTGCTGATCGGGCCCGATCCGGTGGCGATGCCGGCCCCGATCCGCATGCTCGAGGCGCTGGCCGAGATCGAGGTCAGCCACTCCGACCGCGAGCGCTCCGGCTTTCGGCTCACCTTCACGGTGGGGCGCTCGAGCCCGACCGACCTGATCGACTACGAGCTCGTCCTCAATCCGCTGCTGCAGGTGCATAGCCGGGTGGTGCTGACGGCGATCTTCGATATCCGCCCGCGCGTCATCATGGATGGGCTGGTGACGCGGCGCGACCTGGTGCCGGGCGATCGGCCGGGGGAGGGCCGGCTGGTGCTGAGCGGCCACGACCTCTCGATCGCGCTCGACCGCAAATGCAATCCCACCGAACATATCAACCAGCCCGAGCCGATGATCGCGGCCAAGATCGCGGCGAGCTATCCGCAATATGCCATGCTGCCCGATGTCCGGCAGCCGCCGCTCAGCACGCCGCCGCTCAATATCGAGCACGTGCCGCAGCAGACGGCGACCGATTGGGACTATCTCGAGGAGATGGCGGCGCGCTTCGGCTTCGTCACCTATGTCAAGTCAGGCCCGGTGCCGCTGCAGAACTCGCTCTATTGGGGACCGCCCGTCGCTCCCCTGCTGCCGCAGCCGGCGCTCAGCGCCAATATGGGGCCGGCGACCAACGTGTCGGGCCTCAGCTTCACCCAGGACGGGCTCGCCCTCACCACGGTCAGGAGCAGCGTCAAGGATGCGCTCACCGGCCAGACCATGCCGGTGTTCTCGGTCGTGCCGAGCCGGCCGCCGCTGGGGCTGGTGCCGGCTTTCGTCACCGGCTTTCCGAGCCTGCGCGAGGTGGGCATGGAAACCACCGGCCTCAACAGCCTCGAGGCGCTCGCCCGGGCCCAGGCCAAGCTCGACAGCTCGTCCGACAATGTCCTGATGGTCAGCGGCACGCTCGACAGCACGCGCTACAACGACGTGCTGCGGGCGCGCGAGCTGGTCGATCTGCGGGGGGCGGGGGCGACCCATGACGGCACCTATCTGGTGCGCAGCGTCGTCCACAAGATCGCGCGCGGCGGCTACACCCAGGATTTCACGCTGTCGCGTGCCGAACTGGGCGCCAAGCTGCCGCTGGTACGGGTGGCCTGACCATGACCCATCGGCACTACGGCAAATTCCGGGGCACGGTCGAAGACAATGTCGACCTGACGGGGCGCGGCCGGATCAAGGTGAGCGTGCCGGGCATCACCATCGGCAATAATGGCTGGGCGTGGCCCTGCGTGCCCTATGCCGGGCCGGGCGTGGGGTTCTTCGCCATGCCGCCCAAGGGGGCGGGGGTGTGGGTCGAGTTCGAGCAGGGCGATCCGAGCCACGCCATCTATTCGGGCTTCTTCTGGGCGCAGCCGCTCGATGCGCCGGTGCCGCCCGGGCCGCTGGCGAGCGGCGTCACCATGCTCAAGACCGACAAGTTCACGCTCGAAATCGACAACAACCCGGCGCTGCCGACGCTCAAGATCGAGATCGCGGCGGGCGGAGCGGCCGGCAAGGCGGCGATCAGCGTCGACCAGATGGGCATGACGCTCAGCGCCGCGAACAACAAGATCGAGCTCCAGGCGGGGTTCGTGACGATCAACGGCACCAGTCTCAAGGTCCTGCAGTGAGGCAACGATGACCTTTCCGATCCTGACGCAACTGACGCAGCTGCAATGCCCGCACGGCATTCCGGCGATCGTGCAGGCCAGCGCCACCAAGGTGCTGATCGACAATGGCCCGTCGCTGCTGGCGGGCGACCTCGCCACCATCGCCGGCTGCCCGTTCACCGTGCCGCCCGGCAAGCCGCAGCCCTGCACCGCCTCCAAGTTCGCGACGCTGTCGAGCAAGGTGTTCATCGAGGGCAAGCCGGTGATCCTGCAAGGCATCGCCGATCTCGGCGTGTCGGCCGAGCAGATCCCGGGCGGGCCGCTGATCTATGCGCTGGTGCAGGCCAAGGTGATCGCCTCATGACCCGTTTCGGGTTCCCCTATCGGGTGGCGGCGACCGGCGGCACGGCGACGGCCACCCCTGACGAGCATGTGCGCGACCTCATCGCCATGGTGCTGTTCACCGGCCAGGGCGAGCGGGTCAACCGCCCGGATTTCGGCTCGGGCGCGCGGCAGCTGGTGCATTCGCAGAATGCTCCCGAACTGGCCATGGCGCTGCAGCACCTGGTGCTGTCGAGCCTGCAGCGCTGGCTGTCGGAAGCCATCGAGGTGCGCGGCGTCGAGGTGGAGGCGCATGACGCGACGCTCTCGGTCGAAGTCCGCTTCCGGCCGCTCGACAGCGACCAGGAGCGGTCGGTGCAAGTGGTGAGGCAGGCCTGACATGGACCGGCGGCAGTTCTGCGGCAGCGGCGAGAGACGGAAGAAGCTGCTCGGCTCCGAGGTCGAGGTCGGCGGGCTCCGCCTCAACGGTCTCGATTACCTCGAAGTGCTCGACGACGATGCGCCCGGCGAGGCGATGCGGCAGCGGCTGCTCGACGTGGTGTTCCTCAGGCCCGATGGCGTGGCGGGGCTGAACGAAGAGAATTTCGCCGTCGAGGGCGGGGTCAGGATCGTCGGCATCCGCGTCGTCGCGGCCACGCCGGGCGGCGATGCGCAGACCGTGCGGCTGACCCTGGACCGGGCCGGCGATTTCTCGCGCTATCGGCTGCGCTTGCGCGGGAGCAGCCTCGACGCGCCGCCCGCCAGTTTCGATCCGGCGCTGGCGCTGATCGGGTTTTCGTTCAAGGCGGATTGCCCGACCGATTTCGATGCCCTGCCGCCCGAGGCGCCGCTGCCGGAGCCGCCGCCGGAACCGGCCATCGGCTATCACGCCAAGGACTATGAGAGTTTCAGGCGGCTGATGATCGACCGCATGGCGGTGACCATGCCGGGCTGGACCGAACGCAGCGCCGCCGATCTCGGGGTCACGCTGGTCGAAACGCTGGCCTTCGGGGCCGACATGGCGAGCTACTACCAGGATGCGGTGGGCACCGAGGCCTATCTGTCGCGGGCCCGGCTGCGCGCCTCGGCGCGGCGCCATGCGCGGCTGCTCGGCTATCGGGCCGGCGAAAGCTGCAACGCCCGCACCTTCGTTTGCATCACGGTCGACGCGGATCGCGCGCGGATCGACCCGCCGCTGGTGCCGGCCGGCACCATGCTGCTGACCCGGCCCGACGGGCGGAACGGGGTCGGGGCGCTGCCCAAGGCGTTGCCGCGCGATCCGCAGCGGCTGGAAGAGGCGCTCAATGCCGGCTTGCGGGTGTTCGAGACCATGGCGGATGTGACGGCGCTCCATGTCGCGCAGAACGAGCTGCGGTTTCACGGCTGGAGCGCCAGCGATGCCCGGCTGCCGGCCGGCGCGACGACGGCGCATCTGGTCGGCACGCTCGCCACGACCCACCTCGAGGCCGGCGACGTGCTGGTGTTCGAGGAGTGCTTCCCGATCGGCGGCACGGCCAGCGACCCTGCCGATCCCACGCACCGGCATGCGGTGCGGCTCGACCGCAAGCCGCGCGAATTGACCGATGCGCTCGAGGGCAAGCAGGTGCTCGAGATCCATTGGGCGCTGGCCGATGCCCTGCCGTTCGCCCTCAACCTGGGCATGGATGGCGCGCGGCCGGGGGCGGTGGCGCGCGGCAATGTCGTCATCGCCGATGACGGGCGCACCCTCGATTATGCCTATGCCAACCTCGCGCCGGAGACCGAGGCCCGGCAATCGCTCCATGCCGGGCTGGTCGGGCGCAGCGCGCTCGACCCCGAGATGCCGCCGGAGCCGGACCCCCGGGGCTATGGCGCGCCGCCTTACCGGCCGCGGGTGACCGTCGGCCCGCTCACCCGCGCCGTCCCGTTCGATGCGGCGGCGGCGCGGCAGCGGCCGGCCATCGAGGCGCTGCTGCAGGATGCTGCCGCGGCGCTGCCGGCGATCGAGCTCAGCGCCGGCGAGACATGGGTGGCGAGTCCCGACCTGCTCAACAGCGATCGCTTTGCCGCCGAGTTCGTGGTCGAGACCGGCAATGACGGCAGCGCCGAGCTGCGCTTCGGCGACAACCGCTTCGGCGCCGCCCCGCAACCGGGCATCCGCTACCTGGCGCGGCTCAGGGTCGGCACCGGCTCGGCCGGGCGGCTCGGAGCCGATGCGCTGGGGCATATCGTGCTCGACGATGCGGCGTTTGTCGCCGATATCAGAAATCCGCTGCCGGCGGTGGGCGGCGCCGACCCCGAAACGCTGACAGCGATCAAGCTCGCGGCGCCCCGCGCCTTCCACCGGCAGCGCCGCGCGGTGACCGCCGGGGATTACGCGGGCTTCGCCGAGCGGCATCCCGATGTGCAGCGCGCCATTGCCGAGCGGCGCTGGACCGGCAGCTGGCAGACGATGTTCATCGCGGTGGACCGGCGCGGCGGACGGCCGGTCGATGCGGCGTTCGAAGCCGAGCTCATCGACTTTCTCGAGCCGTTCCGGCTGGCCGGCCACGATCTCGAGATCGAGCCGCCGGTATTCGTGCCGCTCGATGTGGCGCTGGTGGTGTGCGCCGCCGACGGTCACTATGCCGAGCATGTCGAGGCGGCGCTGCTGAGCCGGTTCGGCTCCGGCCTTCGGCCCGATCGTTCCAGGGGGTATTTCCACCCCGACGCCTTCAGCTTCGGCGAGGACGTGCTGCTGAGCAGCATCATCGCCGAGGCCATGGCGGTGCCGGGGGTGCGCTGGGTGGGCATGCAACTGCCCGGCTCGGCGGCGCGCGGCCGCTTCCGCCGCTTCTACGACCAGGGTGTCGATTACGCCGAGGACGGCGTCATCGCCATCGGCCGCCGCGAAGTGCCGCGGCTCGATAATGATCCCGACACGCCCGAGCATGGCCGGCTGCGCTTTTACGTGGAGGGCGGCCGATGAGCGGCGACAGCGGCGACGACCTGCCGGCCGCCCTCGCCCCGCGCCGGCCGGACAATCGATCCGGGCTCGCGGCGATCGAATATCGCATCGGGCGGCACGGCGATTTCCTGTCGCGCGTGCTGCACAACCTGCCGCGCGAGCGGGTGATCGATCCGGCCACGCTCAAGGCGGGACGCCCGCTTGCCGGCCTCACCACCCGTGCTGTGGACGACCCCACCATCGCCCTCGCCGATGCCTTCTCGGTGACGCTCGACGTGCTGGGCTTCTATCAGGAGCGGATCGCCAACGAGGGCTATCTGAGGACCGCCCTCGAACGGGACTCCATGGTCGAGCTGGCGCGCGAGATCGGCTACGAGCTCAGGCCCGGCGTCGCCGCCTCGGCGAGCCTCGCCTTCACCGTCGAGGACCGCGACGATCCGTTCCGCGTCGTCACGGTGCCCGCCGGCACGCAGGTGCTGAGCGTGCCGCAGAAGCCCGACGAACGCCCGCAGACCTTCGAGACCGTGGCGCCGATCACCGCCCGGGCCGAATGGAACGGGATCGCGCCGCGCACCGAGCGGCCGCAGAACCTCGCCATGTTCTGGGACGAGGGCAAGCCTCGCCACGGCGAGCTCTGCCTGCTCGATCTCGACTCGTCTTTCGACCTCAGCGCGGTCGAGGCCGCCGACCGCATCGAGATCACCGAGGCCAGTCTCGACAAGTACCTGCCGGTGACGCCGGGGCTCGACATCGCCGCGGCGCTGCACGATCTGATCGAAGATGCCGGGCTGAACCCCGCGATCGAGCCGATCATCCGGGGAGTGTTCGTCGACCGCATCCAGTTGCGCGGGCTCGGCCTCGCGCTCAGGCGCGGCATGCGGATGATCGCGGTGGGCGTCGGCAAGCTCGCACGGACGCGGGCCTTCCGGATCGTCGAGGCCAGCGAGGATATCGGCCATCGGCTGACCGAGGTCGTCCTCGCGCCGCTGCAGCTCTCGCCGAGCCCGCCCAGGCCGCTCAAGCTCAAGTTCATGACGGCGCTGCTGCCGGAGGCCAGGCTCGACATCCGGCCGATCGCCTTCAACGTGACCACCGCCACCAAGGCCATCAAGCGCGCCACCTGGTCGGGCAACACGCTGTCGAGTTTCATCAAGCTGCAGGCTTGGCCGCGGGTGAAGCTGATGCTGCTGTTCCGCGTGCCCAGGGAAGTCGAGGCGCCGCCGCTGGAGCGGCTCAGCCCGGGTCTCGTCGTGCTGCGCCAGGGCACGGGGTTTTTCGGCAACGCGGCGCCGAAATGGAAGTCGCTGGGAAAGGCGCGCTATGCCCAGGGCGAGGCCTATCCCAGGGACTGGGAAAAGGACGGCGTGCCGGTGCAGATCTGGACCGACTCGCAGGGCGTCTCGCTCACCGGCAAGCAGAACGATTCCCGTCGCTTCCCGGTCGATGTGTTTCTCGAGCGCGAGATCCCCGAGATCGTTCCCGGCGATTGGGTGCTGTTCGAGAGCCCCGATGCGTCGCAGGTCAGGGCGCTCCGCGTGGCGGAGGTCGGCACGCAGTCCCGCGCCGATTTCGCGCTCAGCGGCAAGGCCACCGGCCTGCTGCTCGCGACCGAGAACGGCGACTTCACACAGGAGCATAAGAATGCGCTCGACCTCGACTTCCGCACGGCGATCGCCCGCGTTGCGAGCCAGCCGCTGCCGCTGGGCGGGCTGCCGATCGTCGATCCGATCGAGGCCGGCACGAAAACCCTGACGCTCGACGGGCTCTATCTCGACGTCATCGTGGGCAGCGCGATTTCGATCGTCGGCGAGCGGGCCGATGCGCCGGGCCTGACCGACGGCGAGACGCTGGTGATCGCGGACGTGACGCATGTCGGCGGCTTCACCACGCTGGGTTTCGCCGACGGCCTGTCGCGCAGCTATGTGCGCACCGGCTTGCGCGCCAACGCCAATGTCGCCCCGGCGACCCATGGCGAATTCGGCGAGGAGGTGCTGGGGAGCGGCGACGCGCTGCTCGCCCACCAGGCCTTCAAGCTGTCGCGACCGCGGCTGACCTTCGTTCCGGCGGCGACCGACAGCGGCACGGCGACGACGCTGGTGGTGCGGGTCAATGGCGTCGCCTGGTCGGAAATCGATGCCCTCTACGATGCCGGTCCGGACGATCAGGTCTATGCCGTGCGGATCGACGACGACGGCACCACGCGGGTGGTGTTCGGCGACGGCCTGCACGGCAAGCGGCTGCCGACCGGCAGCCTCAACGTCACCGCCGGCTATCGCAGCGGGATGGGCGCCGAGGGCCAGGTGTCCGAAGAGAGCCTGACGCTGCTGAAATCGCGCCCGCTCGGCATTCGCGCGGTGGTCAACCGCAGCCCGGCGCGCGGCGCGGCGCCGGCCGAAACGCTCGCCGATGCGCGGATCAGCGCGCCGCAGAGCGTCAGGGTGCTCGGCCGCATCGTGTCGCTCACCGATTACGAGGATTTCGCACGCGCCTTCGCCGGCATCGGCAAGGCGAGAGTGGCGGCGCTGCGGCTCGGCCGCCGGCAGGTGGTGCATCTGAGCGTGGCGCCGCGGCTCGAAGGGGCGTTCGACCCGGCGGATGCCACGCTGCGGAGCCTCGCCGAGGCGATCGAGCGCCGCCGCGATCCCGGCCGGCGGCTGTTCGTGGCGCCGCATCTGCAGCGCTATTTCCAGATCGCCGCCAAGCTCGCCTACGATCCGCGCTACCGCCCCGAAGACGTGCGCTCGGCGGTGGAAGCCGAGCTGCTGCGCCGCTTCGGCTATGACGAGCGGGCGCTGGCCACCCCGATCAGCGCCGCCGAGATCACTGCGGCGATGCAGGGGGTGCCGGGGGTCGTCTACAGCGATCTCGACCAGCTCAGTCCCTATGGCGCGACCGAAGCGGGGCCGGCGACACTCACCTCGGTGATGTGGGCCGGCGTGGCGCGGGTGGTCGATGCCGAGGCGCTGGCGATCGACCCCGCCGAGCTGCTGGTCGCCCTCCCCACCGGCATCGCCCTGACGCTGGAGGCTGCCGATGCGTAACAGTGCGATCGACCGGCTGTACCGGCTGCTGCCGGGCTACATCACCGCGCGCGACGCCGACGAAGGGCGTCCGCTGCTGGCGCTGATGCAGATCCTGACGCGGGAGCTCGAACTCGTCGAACGCGACATCGATGCGCTCTACGACAACTGGTTCATCGAGACCTGCGAGGACTGGGCCGTCTCCTATATCGGCGACCTGGTGGGGGCCCGCACGCTGCGCGAGTTCGGCGAGGGGAGCCTCAGGGCCCATGTCGCCAATACGCTGACCTATCGGCAGGCCAAGGGCACCCGCGTCATACTCGAGCAGCTCGCCCGCGACGTGTCGGGCTGGCCGGCGGTGGCGGTCGAGTTCTTCAGCCTGCTGTCGCAGACGCGCAACGTCAACCGGCAGAAGAGCGGGGCCCTGGCCACCATGTCGCTGCGCGATGCCGATGCCGCCTCGCTCACCGGGACGCCGTTCGAAAGCGCCGCGCATTCGATCGACGTGCGCTCCATCGGCCGCACGTCCGGCCGCTACAACATCCCCAATCTCGGGCTGTTCGTCTGGCGGCTCGGGAACAACGACCTGCCGTTCCTCGTCGACGAACGCGAGGGCGGCTATCTGGGCGGCGTCGTGCCGCGCGTCTCCACCCATGGCGCCGGCTATCGCCTGCTCGATCCGGTGGGTCGGCCGCTGAGGCTGTTCAACCGGCCGCGCACCGAACGGAGCGTCGACCAGTCGACCACCGAGGCGTCGGTGCCGGCGCCGCTGCGTCGCCGTCGCATCGCCGCCGACCTCGAGGCGCTGCGCGGCCGCCGGCCGGGGGGAGGGCTCTATTTCCGCACGCGCCCGGTATTCGCGGCGCGGCTCGGCGGCGTCAGCCTCAGGCCCGAGCAGCTCTATTGCTGCGACCTTGCCGATCGGCCGGGGGCGGGCGGAGGGAACTGGACCCGGCCCGCAGTCGCCGGGACGATCCATTTCGACCCTGAGCTGGGCCGCCTGTCGCTGCATCCCGACGACGAAGGCAAGGCCGTCGAGGTGAGCTATGCGTTCGGAGCGGCCGGCGATTTCGGCGCCGGCCCCGGCGACCGGCGCGCTTCGGTGGCCGACTGGATCGGGCCGTTCGCCGATCCCGAGGCGCAGCCGGCTTTGTGGCAGGCCGGCGTGACGCGCCGCGCCGAGGCTCTGAGCGCCGACCCCGACAAGCCCATCGTCGCGAGCCTCGCCGAGGCCATCGCGCTGTGGAATGCCCTTGCGGCGCCCGGCCGGCGGGGGATCATCGCGGTGCTCGACAGCGCCAGCTATGGCGAGGACCTGACGGCGCACGCCATCACCATCCCCGGGGGGGCGAGGCTCGCCATCGTCGCGGCCGGCTGGCCATTGCGCGACGCGGCCGGGAGAGCCGGGCAGCGCAGGGCCGGCGACCTGACCCCGGCCGGCCGGCGGCCGCATATCGCAAGCGATCTCCATGTGAATGGGACGGCGGCCGCCGACGAGGAGGGCGGCACGCTGATTCTCGATGGGGTGCTGCTCGAGGGCTCGGTGCAGGTCGCGGCCGGCCGGCTGGGACGGCTCGAATTGCGCTGCGGCACGTTCGGCGCCGGCGCCGAGGCGCTGGGAGACGGCGTGGTGGTCGCCGCGGGCAATGCCGCCCTCAGCCTCCGGGTCGAGCGCAGCATCTCAGGGCGCCTGGACCTCGCCGATGCCGCGGGGACGCTTGCCGTCGCCGACAGCATCGTCGGCGAGGATCGGGTGGCCGACGGCGATCCGGCTGCCGCGCCCGTCGCCGTGGATGCCCGCTCGGCCGATCTTTCGGTCACGCGCTCGACGGTGTTCGGCCGCAGCGCCGGCCGCAGCCTCGAAGCCACCGACAGCATCTTCACCGCGCCGCTCGAGATTGCACGGCGCCAGGCCGGGTATGTGCGGTTCAGCTATGTGCCGCCCGGCTCGCGCGCGCCGCGGCGCTTCCATTGCGCGCCGGACCTGCAGGTGAGCGAGGCGAAGGAACGGCTGGGAGCGGCCTTCACCGTCGACGCCGAGACGGCCATCCGCCGCAGCATCCGTCCGGTGTTCAGTGCGACGCTGGCCGAGGAGGCCGGCTTCGGCCAACTGGCGCAACGCTGCCCGAGCGAGATCGCCGAGGGCGGCGAGGGACGCACCGAGATGGGAGTCCTCAACCGGCTCCGCAATCCGCAGCGGCTCGCCAACCTGCGGGACGCCCTGAGGGAATATCTGCCGTTCGGTCTCAGCGCCGACGTCATTTTTGAGAGCTGAGCATCCGTCATGGCTGACTACACGCGCGATACCTTCCGGCCCTCCCGCCATTTCTCCGGGGTTCGGCAGCAGCAGGGCCGGGTGCACCTCGATGCCGACTGGAACGAAGCGTTCGACATCGGCAGGCATGTCGAGCGGAAGACGGCCGGCGACGTCATCGGGCGCACCGGCATGCCGGGCGCGGCGCCCGGCTTCGCGCTGTCGGCAGTGCCGGCCGCGCCCGGCGCCGACCTGCTGATCGGCACCGGGAGGGCCTATGTCGGCGGCATCCTGGTGGAACATGAGGCGAGCCCGGCCAGCGTGCTGCATCGCGTGTCGGGCGCCGATGCGGCCACTGTCTGGGAGGTCGTCGGCGGCCCCGCGCTGCGGGCCGGGCAATGGGTCGAGACGACGGCGGCGGGCGCCGCGACGCGCGTTAGCGTCACGCAGGTGCAAGAGGGCGATGGCGGCCGCCAGCGCCTGACCTTCTCGGGCGCCGTCGGCGTCGCCGACACGGTGGAAATCCGTGGCCTCGCGTCGCTGCTCGTGCAACCGGACCTGCCCGGCGCGGCCCTGCCGGCCGATCCCGGCCCCCATCTCGCCTATCTCGATGTGTGGGAGCGCGAGATCACCGTGCTCGACGACCCGCTGATCGCCGAGACGGCGCTCAACGGGCCGGACACCGCGGTGCGCAGCCAGGTGGTCTGGCAGGTGAGGACGCTGCCATTGCAGCCCTTGCTCGATGCCGGCGCCATCGCCGCACCGCCCGCCTGCAGCGCGTTCGCGCCCGGTTGGACGCCCGAGCCGGCGGAGCCGCTGCGGCTCACCGCGGCTGCCCGCGCCGCCGAGGCCGAGCAGAGTCCCTGCGAGTTGCCGGTCGAGGGCGGCTATCGCAGCCTCGACAACCAGCTCTATCGCGTCGAGATCCACACCGCCGGTGCCGCCGGCCTCACGCTCAAATGGTCGCGCGACAACGCCATTCATCGCCATCGGCTGCTCGATGTCGCCAATGGCAGCCTAGTGCTCGAGGAGATCGGCCCGGACAGCCCCACCAGCATCGCGGCCGACGACTGGCTCGAACTCAGCGACGAGGACAGGGTGCTCGACGGCAAGCCGGGCTATTTCGTCGAGGTCGACGAGGTCGTCGGCACGCGGCTGCGCATCAGGACCATCCTCGATCCCGAGACGCTGCAGCCGCTGGTGCAGAACGGCAAGCCCAATGCCGATGCGCTGCCCCGGCGCGGCACGGTGCGGCGCTGGGAGGGCGGGCGGCCGGTCGCCATCCCCGCCGGCGGCAAGCTGGCGCTCGAAGCCGGCATCGAGGTCACGCTCGCGGCCGGTCGGGCCGCCACCGGCATGTACTGGCTGATCCCGGCCCGGACACTGACCGCGGCGATCGAATGGCCGGCGGATCCCGCGTCGGGGGCGCCGCTGGCGCTGCCGCCGCACGGCGTCCGGCATGCCTATTGTGCGCTTGGCATCATCGACAAGAGCGCCGCCGGTCTCGGCATCGTCAGCGACTGCCGGCGGATCTTCGAGCCGCTGAGCGAGCTCGAAGTGTTCTCCTGCCTCGGCGGTGACGGTCAGGAGGCGACGCCCGACCTCACCGCGCCGGCTGCCCTGGTGCCGCTCGATTCGCCGCTGCGGGTCGGAGTGACGCGCGGCCGTCACCCGGTGGCCGGGCGCGCCGTGCGGTTCAGCCTCGCCGAGAGCAGTTCGGGCGCCAGCCTGGTGCTGCTGCCGGGCGGCTCGGAGATCGAGCACGCCTCGAGCGGCGCCGCCGTGACGACGCTGGTGCTGCGCACCGGTGCGGACGGAATTGCCGAGGCGGGCCTCAGCATTCCGGGGCGGGCAGGGCAGTATCACGTCACTGCCGAGCTGCTCGATTCCACCGTGCCGGCGCAGGCCTCGCCGTCGCATCTGCCGATCAGCTTCACCGCCAGCGCCTCGGTGGCGGCGGCGGTGGCGTTCGACCCGGCCCAATGCGCCTACCAGTCCAGCGACAGGATCGCGCCGACGCCGGCCAAAACAGTGCAGGAGGCGATCCATCGGCTCTGCCCGCGGGTCGAGCTCCGGATGCTGGGCGGCGACAGCCAGCTGCTCTCGAGCCAGCAGCAGTCGCTGCGTCCGCTGCGGGTCGGGGTCTATTGGGGCAAGCAGCCGCTCAAGGACGTGCGGGTGGATTTCGCCGTCGCCGCCGGCGATGCGACGCTGACCGCCAACAGCCCGCTCACCAATGCCGATGGCATCGCCGAGACCTTCATCCGCGCCGGCAGCGACACGACCGGGAATAACGGCCTCGTCGAAATCACCGCGACGGTTGCGGGGACGCCGGCGCCCAACCCGGCGCCGCTCAGCTTCGGGGCGCGGTTCTTCAAGGCCGATGGGGCGGGCGGGCCGACCTGCAGCGTCACCATCGGACCCGACGAACTCGCTGCGGCCGACACCACGCTGGCCGAATACATCATCACGCTGGTCGGCGCCGATCCGAAGCGGCGGGTCAGCATCACGCTGCTGCCCGGCAGCTACGTGCTGCACGAAACGCTGGATCTGCGCCGCTGCCACAATCTCGTTCTTGCCGGATGTCGGGACGGCGTGTGGCTCGAGCCCGAGGAGGGCGACTCGCGCGCCTTCGGCAGGGGGCTGGTGATGGTCGCCGAGACCTCGAACCTCACCCTGCGGCGGCTGGGATTATTGCTGCCGGGCGGGGAGAGGGCGGGACCCGCCCAGGGCGTGTGGGTGGTGAACTCGAAGGATGTCCGGATCGAGGATTGCGAGATCCGCCTGCCCCGGCAGAGCAACGTCCGGACGAGCCAGATCGGGGTCCGGATCAGCGGCGATTGCCCCAACCTCAGGGTGCTGGGCAACCGCATCGCCGGAGAAGTGCCGATCGATCCCGGGGCCGGCGTGGGGCTGACATTCGGCATTGCGGCGAGCGTAGAAGGGCAAAAGGGCAACGAGAAGGCCGGGGCCACCGCCCTCACCGGGTTGGAGATCAGCCGCAACGAATTCCAGAACCTGACATCGGCCATTTACCTGCGTGCCTTGCTGGGCCGCGTCAGGTGCGACGACAACCGGGTCAGCGAGTGCGAGAACGGCGTCTTCATCGTCGCGGCGACGGTGTCGGGGCGTGACGTGCTGTTCGATGCGCTTGAAGGGGAAGACGGCGCGGCGCCCGATCACCGCCTGGTCCTCGCCGCGTTTCAGGGCGCGCATCCTGTGCTGATGCAGAGCGTGCAGGAGGCCCTGGCGGCCGCGCCGCTGGCCGCCGACCTGAGGCTCGGCAATGCCGGAACGTTCGGCGAGCCGCGCCTTTCGGCGCGCGCAGCGCGGGAGAAACGGGCGCAGGCGAAAGCGCTCAACAGGATGCTGCTGGAGAGCTTCAATGCCGCTCCGCCGCTCCGCCCCGAGACGCAGGAGCGCCTCCGCACGACAGTCGCGGCGCTGCCGTCGCGGGATCGGCTGGAGACGATGTTCAAGGCGCTCGCCGTGTCGAAGTTCCGCGTGTCGAACAAGGAGTTTCCGGCTGCCGCGACGGTGCGGGTCGGCGGCAACCATATCGAAATCCTGTCCCAGGAGCAGGACGAGGCAGAGCATGCGACCAATTGCGGCCTGCTGATCCATCTCGATCAATCCACCGCACCCACGATCACGGTTACAGGCAACAATGTCAGGGGCCAGCAACTGCCGTTCCTGGTCTGGATCGAGGGTGGATCGTACGGCACGATTACCGGCAACACGATCATCAATGCGCCAGGCCACATCCCGGATCCGTGGGGGTTCTGCTATGTGCTCGACCTGGAGAAGTCCCCCAGGATTGTCAGCATCGCCGGCAATGCCATTGCCGGCGCCGTCTCGGCGCTGCCTCCGGCGCAGGCCAACAGTTCGGCAGCAAGCTGGCGCCACCTCAACAGTTTCGTCTGATCGCCGATCCGGAGAGGAGAGCGACACATGTTCGATGACAAGCCGGGCCCGCGTTTTTTCATCCCGTATTCCGACCAGGATATCGCCTTGCAGGGGCGCCGCCCGATCGCGCCGCCGATGATCAGCTACCTGTGCGAGGGGATCGAACACAGCGACTACCAGCCGGGGACCGATCTCGACATCAAGGTGTGGGTCGCCAATTTCGCAGAGTTCGGGCGGGGCCTTGTCGATGTCTGGCTGATCCGGCCGAGCACCGGCCTCAGCATGGCCGGACGCATGCCGGTGATCGCCAACATGCCGGTCGATATCGGACCGCCCCCCGACAATACCGTGCCTGAAACCATCCGGGACCGCGCGGCGGCGACGAACTGGACCACCATCAGCATTCCGCCGGACGCCGACAACCACCAGTGCCTGATCGCCCGCGTCCGCAGCCGGCTGGACGAAATTCCGTCGCTGCAGCGCGACCAGGCGCAGCCTGGCGTCAACCGGCACTGGGCGCAGGAAAACCTCAGCTTCCAGCCGGCGCAGGCCGAGGTGATCCACTCGGTCGGCTTCGATGCCGGCAACCCGATCCCCGAATTCCAGGACTTCGAGATCACCGTGTCGCCGCCGGACGACGGCGTCATCGACCGGCTGATCCGACGGCTCGACCGTGGCCGCTATGTGCCGCTCGACGCGGAGGTTTCGCTGGGCGAGCACCCCAAGGAGCTGACCGGCCAGCCCGCCCTGGCGGTCGCCCTCAAAGAGCAGGAAATCCGCCCGCTCTTTCTCAATTTCATGCTGCGCACCGAGCTCGAGTCCAACACTTTCGGCGTGCTGCAGGTGATCCAACGCCGCATCCCCAACGGCAAGGGGAAACCGGACGACCCAGCTCTGATCGTCGGCGGTATTGCCGTGGTCGTCCTGCCGGCGAAAAAATGAACCTTTAGACTTCTAGTCATCTGGAACTGAAGTAAGCTACATTGTAAGCTATGCTCGTCCATGGAGGGGTTGACATGGCGAACGCG